>JAEVYR010000438.1 GCA_023392645.1 Chloroflexota bacterium
CGTCATCAGCAGCGCGTACGCGCCGGCCGCGACCGCCGCCGGCCGCGCAACGCGCGCCGCGACCAGCAAGATCAGCACGGTGGCCGCGACGTGAATCGAGGGCAGCGCCGCGAGCTGGTTCGGCTCGAACCAGAACCCCGTCTGACCGTCACCCCGGGCGAGCGACGCGCCGCTGCCGCCCAACAGATGGTCCGTGATACGGGTGACATCTCGCGGCTCGGCCAGCCACGGCGGCGCGGTAGGTACGAACAGGAAGCCAAGCACCCCGAGCGCAAAGGTGATCGCGGTCGCGAGTGTGTACCGGCGGAACAGGGACTGTTGTCTCCACCAGAGGATGACCGCGACGGCAAACGGCACGATGAAAAACGAAAGGTGCACCACCGAAAGCACGATATCGACAGGCTGGGTCTGCTCGGCGTCGAAGAGGCGGTCCTGCAGCCACGCCGACGGCAGCTCGCCGAAGAGCGCGCGCTCCCACCCGGCCGCTGCGTCCTGGCTCGCGAGGGCGAAACCGGCATCATCGGCGACGGCGCGGACGAGGTTGAAGGCGACCCACACGCCGCCGAACGCGCCGATCGCGGCCAGCGCCGGTCGCACGGCCGGCAACACCGTGACAACGGAGACAACGATGGCGATGCTGCCCCAGACCGCGCTGTATCGCTGACCGGTGGCCATGTCGACCAGGAAGGCGATCGCGAAGACGAGGATCGCCGGGCTGATCCGCCGGAGCAGCGCCCCCGCCCGGTCGAGCCCGATAGCGCTCCCGGCCTGGCTGCCTGCTGCGTGCTGATTCACGAATCGGCGCTCCTCTGGTGTCCCGGTGGTGTCACGGCGCCCACGCGCCTCTCGTCCGGGTACGCAAGCCCAGTGCCGTCCGGCGCGAGGCTTTCGCGCCCGGCGGATTGCGGCTATGCTGACGCCGAATGAAGGAGATGAAGACCATGCCAGATCGGCTCGCCGTTTCGACCAACAGCTTTCATTCGTACACGTTCGATGAGGCGCTCAAGGGCATCGCCGCCGGGGGCTACACCAGCGTCGAGTTGTCGTCCGTTCCCGGATGGACCGAACACGTCGCCCGCGACGCCTCCGACGCCGACCTCGACGCCGTCCGCCAGCAGGTCCGCGACGCCGGACTCGACGCGATCAGCATGAGCGGCCACTCCGACCTCGCCTCCGACGCGGGCATCGCGGACTTCCGCAAGGCGATCCACATCGCGCGGCACCTCAACATCCCCTACCTCACCACCAGCACCGGGGGGCATGACGATTCGTCGACCGGATCGGTCGACGACCAGCGCCGCGAGTTCCTCAACCGCTTCGGCCCGCTCGCCGACGAGGCCGCCGAAGCCGGCATCAACATCTGTATCGAAACGCATGGCGGGCTCTCCGCCACCGGAGCGCTGGCTGCCGAGCTGGTGCGGGCGATCGACAAGCCCAACGTCGGCATCAACTACGACACCGCCAACGTGATCTTCTACGGTCACACCCGCCCGGAGGAGGACATCGAGGCGGCGCTGCCCTATATCACGCACATGCACCTCAAGGACAAGGCTGGCGGCGATCAGGAGTGGAACTTCCCCGCCATCGGCTCCGGCAACGTCGATTTCGTGACCATCTTCGACATCCTGCGGAAGGGCGATTTCCACGGGCCGATTTCGATCGAGCTCGAGTTCCAGGGCGAGCCATGGCCGCCGCTGGAGGAGGTCAACACGGCCGTCGCCGACTCGTACGCCTTCATCCGCACATACCTGCCGGAGGAGCAACTGCCGTAGCGGCGGAAGCGACGCGGCGCCGGCCCGCTGCCGGCTGTTGGCAGGGAGGGGTCAGCCCCTCCCGTACGCGCGAGTTTTCACGGGAGACGACATGACCACGATCCGGATCGCGGTGATCGGCGCCGGCTTCATGGGCGGCACCCACGCCCGCGCCTTTCACGCCATGGATGGCGTCGAAATCGCCGCCATCGTCGCCTCGACGCCAACGCGGGCCGAGCCGCTCGCCGCCGAGCTTGGCACGACGTGGACCAGCGACTACGCCGCCATCCTCGCCGACGACACGATCGACGCGGTCGACATCTGCCTGCCGACGCCCGACCACCGCGCCGCCACCGAAGCCGCACTCGCCGCCGGCAAGCACGTGCTGCTGGAAAAGCCGCTCGCGCTGTCAAAGGCGGACGCGGAGGCGATCGTCACCGCCGCCGATGCCAGTGACCGGGTGGTGATGATCGCCCACGTGCTGCGGTTCTGGCCGGAGTACGTCGAGCTCAAGCGCATCGTCGACAGCGGCGAGCTGGGAGCGCCGGTGTCGGTCAACGCCGTCCGCCGCCAACCCGCGCCGAACTGGACCGATGGCGGGCCGCGCGGGCACCTCACCGGCGGGTCGCTGCACGACATGATGATTCACGATTTCGACGCCGCCAACTGGGTGCTGGGGCAGCCGGAATCGGTGGCAGCCACCGGCACCTACAATCCCGCCAACGACGCCGTCGACCAGGGTCAGGTGCTGGTCCGATATGGCGAGGGCCGGTCGGCGACGATTGACGGCGGCTCGATGATGCCGGAGAGCTACCCGTTCACCTCCCGCTTCGAGGTGCTCTGCGAAGATGGCGCGATCGAGTACCACTTCCGGGCCGGCGGCCGCTCGTTCGAGGTCGGCGAGCCGACCAACGTGCTCACCGTCTACCGGAACGAGGGCGATCCCGAAGTGATCGACGTCGCGCAGACCGATCCCTACGCGAACGAGTGCGGGTATTTCGTCGACTGCGTCCGCGCGGGCACGCCGCCGGAGCGATCGATGCCCGCCGCGGCGATGGACGCGATGCTGGTGTCGCTGTCGGCGCTGGCATCGGTCGACCGCGGCGTGCCAGTCGCGATCGACGCGGTCTAGACGAACCGACAGGGCGGGTATCATAGGAAGCACCGATCCCGGGCGGCATCGCCGGATGCCCGCCCGGTGCCGCCGCGCCGACCGGAGAGACCATGACCTCGCCACACCACCCGCTGCAGGATGGATCGCTCGACCCGCTCGCGCTGCTCCGGCGCTCCCGCGGGGACAACGACCCGCGCGACACGAAGCTGCGGCTGCTCTGGCTGCGCCAGCGGGAGCCGGAGGCGCGTGTCCGCACGAAACTCGTCTCGCTTGACGAGCGCGGCGTGGTGATGTCGGCACGGATCGAGCTGCCCGGTGGTGGCGGCACCTCGGCGCACGCCGCCAGCACGATTGCGGACGGCGCGATCGAGCGAGCCATCGTCGAAACCGAGCTGCGCGCGATCGCCGGCGCCCTCGACGCGCTCGGGTACATCGTCATCGAGACGGATCAGGCAACTCAGTCCGACGCGCCCGACA
>JAEVYR010000203.1 GCA_023392645.1 Chloroflexota bacterium
CTCGATGATCGGGGTCTGCGTGAACCCGAGCAGGTCCGCGGCGAATCCCTTCTGGAAGACGAGCACCATCAACCCGTAGGCCGCGCCCACCGACAAAAGGTTCATGATGATCGCCGTGAACGGCACCACCACCGAGCGGAACGCCAGCAGCAGCAGCACGAAGCTGAGTCCGAGCACGAACGCGAACACCCACGGCGTGTAATCGCTCACCATCTCGGTGAAATCGAGATTGAACGCCGGGTCGCCCGTCACCCAGGCGTCGCCGCCCGCCGCGCCGACCGTCGCCGGGATCGCCTCGCCGCGCAGCCAGCGGATGATGTCGTAGGCCTCCTCCGACGCGCCCGGCACCAGCAACGTGGTGCTCAACACGGCGGTGCGATTGTCGTCCGACCAGACCGGCGCCTCGACGAGGGGCGCGAAATCGCCCGACGCCACCATCTCTTCCTGGAGTGCCGCCAGCGCCGGCTCCAGCGCGTCCCGGTCGCCCTGGACCACGATCTCGACCGGCGACAGCAGCCCCGCCGAAAACTCGCTGTTCAACAGATCGTACGCGCGGCGAACATCGCTGTCCGGCATCGCCTCCGGCCCGACGAACCCGGTGTGCATGTCGAGCACCGGCACCGCCAGCGCCAGCAGGAAGCCGGTCGCCACCACCGCCGAGAGGACAGGGCGGGCGATCACCCGGCGCGTGATGCCGCCCCAGAAGCCGGTGTAGGCGTGCTGCTCGGTCGAATGGCTCGGGTCGAACTCCGGCCCGCGGTGCCGGCGCGGCCAGTTGATGCGGTCACCGAGCAGCGAGAGCAGCGCCGGCAGCAGCGTGAGATTGGCCAGCACCGCGATCAGGACGACGATCACCGCGCCGAGCCCGAGCGACTGGAACAGGTTCGTGGGGATCAGGATCACCCCGGCCAGCGCCAGCACGACGGTGATACCGGAGAACACCACCGCCTTGCTGCTGGTGGCGCCGGCGCGCTCGATCGCTCGCTGCCGGTCGAACCCGGCGGACCGCTCTTCCCGGTAGCGCTCCACCACGAACAGCGCGTAGTCGATCCCGACGGCGAGACCGATCATCGTGACCATGTTCTGGATGAACAGATTGAGCGAGAGCACCTGCCCGAGCAGTGTCACGACCCCCAGCGCGATGCCGATCGAGAAGATCGCCAGCGTCAGCGGCAGCAACGGCGCGATCAACGCGCCGAACACGAGCACCAGGATCACCATCGCGATCGGCACGCCGAACATCTCGCCGCGAACCAGATCCTCCTCGGCGATCGTGCTGTACCGCTCGTTGATGCTCAGCGTGCCCGCGCTCACGATCTCGAAGCGGTCGTCGCTCAGGTCGTGCAGGGTGTCGAGAAACCGGCCGATTTCGACCTCATCGAAGATCGCCGGCAGGAACGAGACCGGCACGATCAGCTTCTGCCGGTCGCGGGAGACGAGCTGGTCGATCTCGGGCACATTGAAGGGCTTGAGCTCGAAGTAATTGAGCACGCTCGGCGTGTGCTGCAACGAAAGCGCCGGCTCCGGCTCGAGTCCGGCCTCGGCGCGCCATTCGTCGATCAGCGCCCGCACCTGCTCGACGGTGGCGGCGGTTTTCTCCCGGAACGCCGGGTCGTCGACCGTGGTGCCGTCGAGCGAGCGAATCACGATCGTTTCGCCGATCGACGCCTCTTCGTCCAGTCCCGCCTCGTCGATCTTGTTCAACCCGACGGCGGAATCGGGATTGTTGGAAAAGGTGATGTCGGTCGAAACCGAGCTGCCCAGCGACCGCGCGGTGTAGGCGCCAGCCACGATCAGGACGAGCAGCCAGGCGGCCAGCACAAGCCACGGCCGTCTCGCGCTGCCACCGGCGAGACCTTCGGTCGAGAGAAGCGATGCCACGGGAGGGGGCTCCAGGTGCGAGAGGCGCGGGCCCGGGTGCCACGCCATTCGCCGGAATGATAGGGTGTGGCGACGCGGCGCGGCAAAGCGCCGGGAGACCATCCCGGAGGACATCTGTGACCGACACCGAAACAACCGGCCAGCCAGCGATCGCCGTGCTCTCGCGGGACGTCTTTTTCGGCATGCGCATTCGCACCGCGCTCAAGCAGCTCGGGTACGCGATGACGCTGGTGAAGACGGAGCCGGAGCTGGTGACCGCGATGGCCGACTCCCCCGCCCTCGCCCTGGTCGACTTCAACACGCCGGTTGCCTGGGACGCCATCGCGGCGGCGATCGAGGCGCATCCCGCGGTCGCGGTGATCGCCTTCGGCGCGCACACCGATGTCGCGGGGTTCCAGCAGGCGAAAGCGGCCGGCGTCGCCCGCGTCGTCGCCAACCGGTCATTCAGCCAGCAGCTACCCGAGCTCGTCGAACGCCATGCGCGGCAGGGTGCGTAGGGGTCATCAGCAAGCACGACCCGGCAAAGCCGACCTGGAATGTCGTCACGCTGAGCGGAGCGAAGGGTTCCCGCGCGAATCGCGAACGTGCCGGGGGCCGCCGTTCGATCGCGAGTCTCCCCGTGTCCGGGCAGCCCCCGGTCCTGTGCCCGAGGAAGCGTGCCGGTTTCAGGTTGCAGACGCCGTCTCCCACGTCACCTCGGCAGGCTTGGAATGGTGATGGCGTGGAGCGCGTTCCCGCTTGCATTCGGCGTGACCGATTGGCACCACATCGCCCGTTGCGTATAATGTACGTACACAGGAGGTGGCCATGAGCAGCCCAACCCCGACGACCGACTCCCTCACGATCAGCGCCGCCGTCGACATCTTCTTCGGCGATCTTCGCCTCGCGCCGCGCAGCCGCACGACCTACCGCATCGGCATCAACAAGTTCCTGCGCCATCTCGCCCGGCACGAGGGCATCGATCCCGACACCGCGCCGATCGAGACACTCACCATCGAGCACGTCACCAATTTCGCCTCGGTGCTCGTCCCGGAGGATATCCGCACGCCCGAAGAGGTCTCAGCCATGCGCACTGCCCAGAACACGCTGGCGGCCGTGCGCAAGCTCTGCTCCTGGCTCAACGCCTACGACCACCACCCCAACCTCAGCACTGATCGCCTCCGCGTCCGCGTCGCCGCGATGATGCCGCGCTTCACGCCGCCGCCGCCGGACGTCAGCCTTGACGACCTGGAAGCGATCGTCACCTACGTCACCAGCCGGCCGAAGCAGGAGAAACCGCACCTCGAGCTGCGGCGTCTGAAGGTGCAGGCGCTGATCCAGTTCATGTGGCGCACCGGCGTCCGCGTGTCCGAGCTCTGCGCGCTGCGCCGCCGCGACATCTCGCTGGAGGACGGCACCGCGCACATCTACCGCGCCAAGGGCGGCAAGAGCCGCACGGTACACTTCGACGCCGAGACGGCCGACGCGCTGACGACCTACTGGCGCGCCCGCGGCGACCAGCCACGCGGCTCAGGCGCCAACCCGGCCTTCAGCGGCCGCGACAAGGTGGGCGTGCCGGGCAAGCAGATCAGCCCGCGCACGGTCGAGCACATCGTCGCGGAGATTTGCGCCGAGCTCGGCATCGAGAGCGTCGTCACGCCCCACTCGTTCCGGCACGGGTTGGCGACCGAGCTGGTGCGTCGCCGCGTGCGCGAGTCGACGGTCCAGACGATTCTCGGACACGCATCGCCGCAAACGACCCGCATCTACGTCCACAAATCCGCCGTCGAGGTAGCAGATGAGTATCAGGACGCGTTCGGCGACTACCGGCCTCCACGAGCATCGGGTGAGTAACCGTCACCGGCTGGCGGCGATTGCTGTCGCCGCGTCGATCCTGCTCGGGACGCTGGCCGGCTGCGCCGAGGGCACCAGCCGGGACGCCGAGCGCGGCAAGGCGCGCGACGCGCAGCGCACCTCGGTGGTCAGCGACATGCAGGCGACCCACTCGGCTCGCGTGCTGCTCCCCGGCCCCCCCCCCCCCCCCCCCC
>JAEVYR010000467.1 GCA_023392645.1 Chloroflexota bacterium
AGGTCGGCGGCGTGATCGACCTTGCCCTGCACATGGCCGACATCTTCGGCTACGGCTTCGAGGTCTATCTCGGCACGCGGCCGGACAAGGCGATCGGCAGCGAGGAAGTCTGGGAAGAGGCCACGAACAAGCTCAAGGACGCCCTCGGACAGCGCGGGCTCGACTACATCGTCGACGAGGGCGAGGGCGCGTTCTACGGTCCGAAGATCGACATCAAGTGGCTGGACGCGCTCGGCCGCGCGTGGACGGGACCGACGATCCAGGTCGACTTCAACCTGCCCGAACGGTTCGATGTCAACTACATCGCCGAGGACGGCGAGCGCCACCGCGCGGCGATGATCCACCGGACGCTCCTCGGCTCGATGGAGCGCTTCGTCGGCGGCCTCGTCGAACACTACGCCGGTGCCTTCCCCGCATGGCTGGCGCCGAAACAGGCGGTGATCATCCCGATCACCGACAAGCAGGTCGACTATGCCGACGAGGTCGCCGCGGCGCTGAAGGACGCCGGCATTCGCGTCGAGGTCGATCGGTCGCGCGACCGAATGCAGGCGAAGATTCGTAACGCTCAGCTTCAGAAAATTCCGTACATGCTCGTCATCGGCGGACGTGAGGCCGAGGCGGGCGCCGTCGCCGTGCGTCTCCGCTCGGGCGAGGATCTGGGCGCGATGCCGGTCGAGGACTTCCTCAAGCTGATCCAGCCGGTGATCGCGACGAAGTCGCTCGATCTCCAGCAGCCCCGGGAGACCACCACCTAGGTTCGCCTCGCCTGGCTCAGGCCCGGCGTCCGCGGAGGACGCCGGGCTATTTTCGTTACGTTCCACATGGCAGACGAAGGAGGTCGCCATGAACGCACCGCGACGGGACCCATCGGACAACCTCGACCAGCTTCGCCGCTCGGCGGCACACCTGGCGTGTGCGGCAATCCGGCAGGTGTTTCCCGAGGCGGTGATCGCGACCGGCTCCGCGGTCGAGAACGGGTTCCAATGCGACATCGACCTCCCTCACTCGCTCACGCCCGACGACCTGGGCCGGATCGACGAACGGATGCTCGACCTCCAGCGACAGAACGAGCCGTTCCTCCGCGAGATCGTGTCACGCGACGAAGCGCTTCGCCGCCTCGCCGGCAATGCCTACGCGGTCGAAATCGTCGACCGGATGCCGCCAGGCGAGCCGATCACGCTCGTGGGCATCGGCAACTCCGTCGCGGTCGTCGAGGGATCGGTCGTCACGGCTGCCGGCGAGATCGGCCCGTTCCGGCTTCAGCAGGTATCGGGCGCGTACTGGCGCGGCGATGAGCGCCGCCCGATGCTTCAGCGCATCCACGGCACGGTTTGGCCAACACAGCACGAGCTCGATGAGCACCTCGAACGCATCGAGGAGGCGAAACGGCGCGACCACCGGCGCCTCGGCCGGGAGCTGGGACTGTTCTTCACGCACGCAACGGCGCCAGGCATGCCCTACTGGCTGCCAAAGGGAGTGACGCTGCTTGACCAGCTCCTGGCGTTCTGGCGCGCGGAACACCGGGCGGCGGGATATCTCGAGGTCGCGACGCCGATCCTGAACAAAAAGGAACTCTACGAGACGTCCGGCCACTGGGAGCACTACCGCGACGACATGTTCCGGATGGCGATCGACGACGGCGAGCTCTATGCGCTCAAGCCGATGAACTGCCCGAACGCGATGGTGATCTTCGGATCGACGCGACGGTCGTATCGCGAGCTGCCCCTGCGCCTCGCGGAACTCAGCCCGCTGCATCGATCCGAGCTCTCCGGCACGCTCAACGGGTTGTTCCGGGCGCGCGAGTTCCGGCAGGACGACGCGCACATTTTCCTCGCTCCGGACCAGGTCCTGGACGAGTTCGGCCGCGTGCTGGCACTGGTCGACAGGGTCTACACGACCTTCGGGCTCGACTACCGGTTCCGGCTCGGCACGCGGCCAGACGATTTCATGGGCGACATCGCCTCGTGGAACGAGGCCGAGACGATTCTCGAGCAGGTGCTGCGGGACAGCGGGCGCGACTTCTGGATCGCGGACGGCGACGGCGCCTTCTACGGTCCGAAGATCGACATCCTCATGCGCGACTCGCTCGGCCGCGAGTGGCAGATGGGCACGATCCAGCTCGACTTCCAGACGCCACGCCGGTTCGAGCTGGTCTACGCGGCGGCGGATGGGTCGCTGCATACGCCGATCGTGGTCCACCGCGCGATCTTCGGCAGCATCGAGCGTTTCGTCGGGATCCTGATCGAGCATCTCAACGGCACGTTCCCGGCGTGGCTCGCGCCGGTCCAGGCCATAGTGATACCGGTCACCGATCGACAGGCGGACTACGCCGGCGCGGTCGCCGACCGGCTGTGCGAGCTCGGCATGAGGGTCGAGGTCGATCGATCGAACGCTCGAATGCAGGCAAAGATTCGCGCTACCCAGCTTCAAAACGTGCCGTGGATGCTGATCGTCGGGAAGCGGGAGGTCGAAGCCGGCACGGTGTCAGTCCGGCCGCGTTCGGGCGACGATCTCGGCGCGATGCCGGTCGACGCGTTCCTGGACCTCGCCCGCGACGTCATCGCGGCGAGGTCACTCGAATTGACGCCATCTCCCGATGCAGCTTGACGGCCGAGGCGGATCGCCGGGCGAGCTGGATCTCCGGCAGTCCCCAACTGGCCTATGGCGTCGGCACCCATCGGGGCAGACAATGGCGGTGCAAGGGATCTTCTCTCGCCGGGACACGATTGACGACACGGGTTCATCCGGGCCGCGGGCACGGCGCCTGATGCGCCGTCGTGCCTCCTGCCCGGTATTCGCCGATGAGGAGGCGTGGAACCATGGCACCCAGTATCAATCGCCGGGACTTCCTGAAGACGAGCGCAGCCGGAGCCGGCGCTATCTCCCTGGGGGTCGGCAGCCTCGCGGCTCGTGCCGCCGCCCAGACCCCGGCGCCGCTCATGTCCAGTCAGACGGTGACACCGGGGGATCGACGCTACGAAACCCTCATTCGCGGGTTCAACCTGCGATGGGTCGGCCAACCGAGCTACGTCGCCATTTGCGACACCACCGACCGCGTCGTGCAGGCAGTCCAGCAGGCGCTCGACGACGAGCGGCGGATCACGGTGCGCGGCGGCGGTCACTGCTACGAGGACTTCGTCTCCAGGAACGACGGTGGCGTCATCATCGATCTTTCGCCGATGTCTTCGGTCACGCGCGACGCCGGTAC
>JAEVYR010000508.1 GCA_023392645.1 Chloroflexota bacterium
CGGCTGAAGCTCGATCGCTTCGCGCCGTACGCCGACCTGGACGCCACCATCACCGACCTGGCCCAGATCGGCCAGGATGAGCGCGAGGGCGCGATCGTCTTCGGCCAGCCCGACCAGCGCGCCGGCATTTACGCCTCGCGCGATGGCAGCACGCCGTACGTCGAGCTCGATCCGGACGTCGCCGCACAGGGCGTGATCTTCACCGATCTGAACACCGCCGTGCGCGAGCACCCGGAGCTGGTCCAGAAGCACTTCATGAGCCAGGCGGTGCCGGCCGATTTCGGCAAGTTCGAGGCGCTGCACGCGGCCATGTGGCAGGGCGGCGCGTTCCTCTACGTGCCGAAGGGCGTCAAGGTCGAGCTGCCGTTCCGATCGTTCGCGATCGGGCAGACGGCCGGCGCGTCGATCTTCGCGCACTCGCTGGTCGTGCTCGAGGAGGGCGCCGAGGCGTTCTTCGTCGACGCCTTCCAGAGCGAGACGCAGGACGACGCGAGCTTCACGTCGGCGGTGGTCGAGCTGATTCTCGGCGACGATGCCAAGCTCCGCTACGTGCAGGTGCAGGACTGGGGCCGCAACGTCTGGAACTTCATGACGCAGCGCTCGATCCTCGGGCGCGACGCGGAGATGAAGAACCTCCAGGTCACCCTCGGTTCGAAGTTCAGCAAGAACTCGATCGGCAGCCACCTGCGCGGCGAGAACGCACTGGCGGAGATGCTCTGCATCTTCTTCGCCGACGGCGACCAGTTCTTCGATCACCACACGTGGCAGTTGCACGAATCGCCGCTGGCGACGAGCGATCTCGAGTACAAGGGCGCGATCAAGGAGAAGGCCCGCTCGGTCTTCTCGGGGCTGATCAAGGTCGAGGAGCACGCACAGCGCACCGACGCCTACCAGCAGAACCGCAACCTGGTGCTGAGTCGTACGGCGCGGGCCGACACGATCCCGAATCTCGAGATCGGCGCCAACGACGTGCGCTGCACCCACGGCGCGACCGTCTCGCAGGTCGAAGACGAGCACCTGTTCTACCTGATGGCGCGCGGCATCCCCAAGAGCGAGGCCCAGAAGCTGATCGTCGAAGGGTTCTTCCGCCCGGTGATCGATCGCATCCCGGTCGAGGAGATTCAGGATTTCCTCCAGGCGGCGATCGCGCACAAGGTGGGATACTAGGTTCCGGGACCACAATCATCCGGGGCGGCGCGCCGAGGCGCCGCCCGCGGCTGTGACACCGCGATGATCCGATCCGAACGTGCGGACATCGCCGGCCCGCAGCGAAGGATCGCGTCATGAGCACCATCACCCGGGAACCCCAGACCGCCGAAAACGCGCATCATCTGGATGGCGCCACCGTCAGGGCCGACTTCCCGATCCTCAACCAGCCCGCCCCGGCCGGCAAGCCGCCGCTGGTCTTCCTCGACAGCGCGGCCAGCTCGCAGAAGCCTCAGGTCGTGATCGACAGCCTGAGTGACTACTACGCGCGGGTCAACGCCAACATTCACCGCGGCGTCTACGATCTCTCCGAAGCGGCCACCGAGGCCTTCGAGAGCGCGCGCAGGAAGATCGCGACCTTCATCAACGCGAAGAGCCCGCGCGAGTGCATCATGGTGCGCAACACCACCGAGGCGATCAACCTCGTCGCGCGGGCATGGGGCGGCGCAAACCTCAATGAAGGCGACCTGATCGTCTTCACCGAGATGGAGCACCACTCCAACATCGTGCCGTGGCACATCATCGCCGCCGAGAAGAACGCGCGGCAGGCGGCGGTCCACATCGACGACGAGGGCCGGCTCGATCTCGACGAGTACGCCGCGCTGCTGAAGCAGGAGCCGAAGCTGGTCGCCTTCACCCACGTCAGCAACAGCCTCGGCACGGTCAACCCGGCCAAGCAGATGATCGCCGACGCCCACGCCGCCGGCGCGGTGGTGGTGCTCGACGCCGCCCAGAGCTCGCCGCACCTGCCGATCGACGTGCAGGACCTCGACGCCGACTTCGTCGCCCTGTCGGGTCACAAGATGCTCGGCCCGATGGGGTCCGGTGTGCTCTACGGCAAGAAGGCGCTGCTGGACGCGATGCCGCCCTACATGGGCGGCGGCAGCATGATCCGCAAGGTCTTTCTCGATCACACGACGTGGGCCGACGTGCCGGCGAAGTTCGAGGCCGGCACGCCGTCGGTCGGCGACACCATCGGGCTCGGCGCGGCGATCGACTACCTGAACGAGATCGGCATGAGCCGGGTGTGGGCGCACGAGCGCGAGATCGTCGCCTACGCGCTCGACGCGATGCGCGAGGTGCCAGACCTGCGCATCTTCGGTCCGGCCGACGCGCAGGCGCGCAGCGGAGTGATCTCGTTCGCGCTCGGCGACCTGCACCCGCACGACGTGTCCGAGGTGCTCAACGCGCACAACGTCGCGGTTCGCGCCGGGCATCACTGCACGCAACCGCTGATGCACGCGCTGGGCGTGACGGCGACGACGCGCGCGAGCTTCTACCTGTACAACACCATGGAGGACGTCGATCGCCTCGTCGAGGCCCTGCACGACGTCCGCCGCATCTTCGCCGGCGCGCCATCGCCGACGACCGCGGCCGCCCGCGCCGACGAGCCCTGCCGGCAGGAGTGGGACGCGAAGACGTTCAACGGATAGCCACAGGGCCGGGACCGACCGACCTCTCGACCGGGAAAGACACGCCATGAGCTTCGGCGCCGACAGCATCTACCGCGAGGTGATCCTCGATCACTACCAGAACCCCCGCCACCGGGGCACGCTGGACCCGCACGACTACTCGTACGAGGACAGCAACCCGCTGTGCGGCGACGAGGTGCGGATCGACGTGCGCGTGAAGGATGGCGCGGTCGACGAGATCGCGTTCTCCGGCCAGGGCTGCGCGATCAGCCAGGCATCGGCGTCGATTTTGGTCGAGCTGGTGGAGGGCAAATCACTCGACGAGGTGAAGGCGCTCGGCAAGGACGAGCTGCTGGAGGAGATCGGCATCCAGCTCAGCCCGGCGCGGCTGAAGTGCGCGCTGCTGAGCCTGAAGGTGCTCAAGGCCGGCATCTACGGCATCGACCACGCGAACGAGGAAATCGACGAGGTGTAGTGAAGGCTCACCACTCCTCTCGACGACGACGGAGTCAAGGGACACGAATGACCGACACCGCTACCTACCGGACGGTCGCGAAGGTGAGCGACCTCGAGCCGGGCGAGCTGATGTATGTCGAGGCGGGCGACGAGTTCGTCTGCCTGATCAACATGGACGGCGAGATTCACGCCATCAACGACACCTGCACCCACGAGGAGGCGTCGCTTTCCGACGGGACGATCATCGACGGCGAGATCGAGTGCCCGCTGCACGGCGGCGCCTTCGACATCCGCACGGGGGAGCCGACGGCGTTCCCGGTGGTGGTCGCGATCGAGAAGTACGACGTCCGCATCGAGGGCGACGAGATCCAGGTCAAGGTGCCGTAGGGACGGCGCCGCAGCCGGGTCGGTGGGCCCGCCCCTC
>JAEVYR010000085.1 GCA_023392645.1 Chloroflexota bacterium
GTGTGGATCGGCACGGTGGTCTTGACGCTGACCTCGCGGATGAGATCGGCGAGCACGTAGGGGGTGTAGTCGCCGGTGACGAGGTCTTCGAGCCACATCAGGTTGTACGGCTCGACGGCGCGGGCGAAGCGGATCGCGTCGGGCACGGTGAAGCCGGGGCCGCAGTCGAAGGCGAGGCCGACGCTATCGCCGACAGCCTCCTTGGCGGCGGCGACACATTCGACCATGTGATTGAGCGCGCGCTCGGTGATCGGGCCGCGATCCGGATGGGAGTAGGGGCTGTTGTTGGTGGTGCCGTAGAAGAAATCCGGGTTCTGGCGAATCATTGGCGAGTGGAAACCCATCACCTGCTTGACGATGGAGAACCGCTCCGGCGTCGAGGCGAGCGCCTTCGTGTGCGCGGCGAAGCCCTCGGGAGTGAAGTCGGTCAGGCGCTCGCGGATGGAGCCGTTGTAGACGCGGACACGGTCGCGGACCTTGCCTCCGAGCAGCTTGTGGACAGGCAGGCCGGCGGCCTTGCCGGCGAGGTCCCAGAGCGCCATCTCGATGGCGCTGACGGCGGTGCCATAGGGCTTGAAGCTGCCGCGTCGCCTGATTTTGCGCATGATGCGCTCGACGTCGGTGGGATCCTCGCCGAGAAGCGGCTCGCGAAACTCGAGCACCCACGGTTTGAGGTACGGCTTCGACCATTCGACCTGGCCGTAACCGCTGATGCCTTCGTCGGTCGCGATGCGCACCACCGGGCTTTCGCCGAACATCGCACACTTGAGGTCGACGATCTTCATTTCGCTCCCGTCCTCCTGGCCAACGCCGGCGCTGCGGCACCGCGCCCAACAGACGATTCGGACTCGGTCCTGCCGTCCGATCCTCGAAGGTCCCGAGGGCAGCATATCTGCCTGGGCGCAACGCGCAAGCCGCCAGTCCGTCGAGAGCCCGTCAGGGAAACGGGACTGTTGTGGCGGTCGTTCTGGTGTACAAGGAACCCGTCAGGTTGGTCAGGTCATCACCACAGGAGGGAGTGCTCATGAACGCGTTGACGTCGCGCCGGCGGCTCATGCAGCTCGCCGCCGGTACGGGGATTGCCCGCGTGGCAGGAGTCGATCCGCGGGCGGTCGCGGCACAGCAATACGGGTCCGACTCGCTCGGTATCGGGCTGATGCGGGTCGATTTCGAGGCCGCCTACGGGGCAGGGGTCGCGTGGAACACCCTCGTGGCCTATGACAACGTCACCATGGGCGTGCCGGGCGCGAAGATGTATGTGGGGTATCTCGGAGAGGTCGTGTCGCATATCGAGCTGAACTGGTCGCTCACGACCCAGGCGGGCGGAATCGACTGGGCGACGGCGTACGAGACGGCGACATCGCTGCTGCCGGTGGATGCGCAGCATCGGGACCAGTACTGGCTGCCAGCCACGCCCGAGGGGCCGATCCTGATGATCGGTCACGTGTACGAGAGCGCGCAACTGAATGAAGCGAATCACGGGCTCGGACGGGTGCTGGTGCTCTTCCAGCGGAAGGACGTGCAGTTGAACGCCAGCACGCCGCTGGAGCCGATCATCATGGCGGCCACGTTGACGATGCCATCGCCGGGCCAGTAGCCGCGATCACGCCTGCGGGGTCGACCGTCGTTCGGTGACGACCAGGACGTGAATGCGATCGTGCAGCGCGTCGCGCTCCGCCTCCAGCCGACGCGCGACGGCGTCGAGCAGCGCCGGCGAGATGCTGCCCGTGAGCCAGAGCTGGTCCGGCCAGAATTCGTCGGCGAGCTCGCGCGCACGGCGCTCGAGGGCGGTTGCCTGCGGATCGGCGGCGAACGGGAACGTGTCCGGGCTCCGGACGGCGTCGAGCATGGTCAGCAGCGAGAACTGGGGGTGTTGGGTCATGGCGTGCTCCGGCTAGGCGCGTCGATAGCGTCGGCGGTCCCGGTGGGCATCGATACTGTGCCCTCATCCATGGTGCGCGAGGGTGAGCGGGCACGCTTCCGTCAAATTGCCTATTTGGATGACCCATTTCTCGCGTGAATGTGACATTTGACCCGTCATGCAAGGCGGGATGGTCCCTTCGGACCGCAGCGACTACCGAACGTGCCGGGCTGATCGGCGTGACCGCCGCGCGACCACCGGGCGGCGGACAGGCCGACGTCGCCGGTGGCAGCGCGGCCTGATCCGCCACGGTCTACCAGATTTCCGTATCACACGATCCGGTGACGCAGGGCGATGCTGGCGGCGGCGGTGCGAGATTCGGCATCGAGCTTGGAGAGTATGTTGGCCACGTGGTTGGCAGCGGTTTTCGGGCTGATGTAGAGCGCGGCGGCGATCTCGTGGTTCGAGGCGCCCTCGGTGAGCAGACGCAGTACTTCGATCTCGCGGCTGGTGAGATCGTATGGATGCTGCTGCTCCGGAGGCGCAGGCGGCGCGATGCGGACCGCGAGCGCCTCCTCCAGCGCCTGCTCGATCGACATCGCTTCGCCGGCGCTCCACGCCGAGGCGAAGCGCCTGGCGGAGAGCGCCTGGCGGCTGCGATCGAGCTCCCGCTGGTATTCGGCCTCGAACCACCAGGGGATCGGGGTGTCGATCCGGGCGCGCAGGGCGCTGGCGGCACCGTAGAGGCGGGCCGCCCGTTCGAACTGACCGGTGGCGTTGCAGATGTCGGCGATGTCCTCGAACTCCGCCGGGAACACGCGGATGTCGCCCGTTGCCCAGCGTCGACGCAGGGCGTCGTGCGAAAGCTCGAGCGAGCGCGCCTGGTTGCCTTCGAGATGGGCGACGTAGGCGAGGCCGTGGATGGCGCGGGCGATCAGGGGGACGTTGCCCGCCTGCGTGAACAGCTCCAGCTCGGCCTCCCAACATCGTCGGGCGGCGGCAAGGTGCACCGGGTCGTCCAGCGCGTGGGCGCCCTCTCCGCTGCCGAGCATGGCGAGGTAGGTGTGGGTGTGGGCCACGCCGGACGCGTGGCCGACCTCCTCGAACAACGTGAGCGCTTCTTCGATGCGGGCGCGGCCCGCGGCGACATCGCCCGAGAGCTGTGCGTTCTTGCCGATGAGGAAGAGCGATTCGGCCAGGGTGCGGGTGTCGCCGAGTTGCCGCGCGAGCACGATGGCGCGCTCGGCAAGCGCGTTGGCGGTGGTGTGGTCGCATTGCTCCGCGATCAGCTCGGCAGCGGCCCGCGTGGCTCGCAGAACCACGTCCGGCGGCACGCCATCGCTTCGGCCGAGACCGTTGAGCAGCCAGGAGGCGCCTTCCCGGCCGCGCCCAAGGTTGTACCAGAGCGGGTACAGCGCGGTCGCGAGGGCGAGCAGGTCTTCGACGGCATCTCGGTCCGCGAGCCACTGGAGGGCGACGCGGAGGTTTCCGAGCTCGATTTCGAGGCGGTCGCGCCAGATGGCGTCCTCCTGATAGGCGAAGCTGGAGCGGATGTCCCGCGCGAAGGCGAGGCACCATGCTGAGTGCTGATCGCGAACGTCGTCGAGCTCGCCGCGCTCGGCCAAATGCCGCAGCCCGTATTCGCGGATCGTTTCGAGCATCGTGAAGCGGGGCTCGCCGCCGGGCCCCTCCTGCTGCCCGATCAGGCTTTGGTCCATGAGCGAGGAGATGCGGTTGATCGCCTCCCAGTCGTCGGCATCGTGCCGGTCGAACCCGACGGCTCGCGCGGCGTCGATCGAGAACCCGCCAACGAAGACCGAAAGGCGCGTGAAGAGGCGCTGCTCCGGCTGCTCGAGCAGGTGGTAGCTCCAGTCGATCGCGTCGCGCATGGTCCGAAGGCGCGGGTGAACGTCGCGAGCGCGGCTCCCGAGCGAGGTGAGGCTGTCGTCCAGACGGGGCAGCAGCGCGCGCGGCGAGAGGTGGGCGGTGCGGGCCGCGGCGAGCTCGATCGCCAGTGGCAGCCCGTCGAGACGATCGCAGATGGCGACGATGTCCCGGAGGTTGTCGTCGGTGAGCCTGAAGGACGCGTTGGCCT
>JAEVYR010000193.1 GCA_023392645.1 Chloroflexota bacterium
GCCTACTACAGCCTCCAGGGCACCCGGGGCAGCTTCGAATCGTGGCGCGGCAACGGCGATCGCAGCAAGATCTGGCTGGACGATGCGCATGAGCCTTCTCGCGTGTCCGGCGAGGGAGCCCAGTGGCACGATCTTTCGGGGCTCGCTTCCGAGTACATCCCGGACCGGATCGCCGCGCCGCCGGAGGCGCGCCTGGGAGGCCACGGCACCAGCGAGTACTGGTTGCTGAAGGACTTCCTGGCGGCCGTCCGGGGGGAGATCCCGTCACCTGTTGACGTCTATCGTGCCCTCGACTACACCATTCCGGGGATCCTCGCGATGGCGTCAGCCGATGCCGCTGGCGCGCCGATCGACGTGCCCGATCCACGCACCTGGTGAGGCTCGCAGCTCGCCCATACAAAGGTCGAACCACTCATGAAAATCACGCGCGTTTCCAGCACCGTCGTCAATGCGAACATGCGGAACTGGGTGTTCGTCAAGGTCGAAACCGACCAGGACGGACTCTATGGCTGGGGCGAGGCCACGCTGGAGTGGAAAACCGCCGGCGTGGTCGGCTCGGTCGAGGACGTCAGCCGCCTCATCATCGGTGAGGACCCGATGCGCATCGAGCACCTCTACCAGGTCATGACCCGCCAGTATTTCTGGCGCGCCGGGATCGAGGGGATGAGCGCGATCAGCGGCATCGAGCAGGCGCTCTGGGACATCAAGGGCAAGGCGCTCGGCGTGCCCGTCTACGAGCTGCTCGGCGGGCGCGTGCGAGACCGCATTCGCATGTACAACCATCTCGGCGGCGGCCAGATGAACGTGATGTACGAGAGCACCGAGACCCGGCAGTTCGCCGAGAACGCCCTCTCCATCCGCGAAGCCGGCTACACCGCGATCAAGTTCATGGCGGTGCCGCGCACCGAGCCGGTCGAGGGCATCCAGCAGGTGCGGCAGGCCGCCCGCTACGTCGAGGCGATCCGCGACGCGGTCGGCGACGAGATGGACCTGATGGTCGACCTCCACGCGCGCTGCTGGCCGGCCATGGCGATCGAGTACTGCCACGCGCTGGAGCCGTACGGGCTCTACTGGTTCGAGGAGCCCTGTCCGACCGAGGATATCGACGCCACGCTCCAGGTGACCGAGAAATCGAACATCCCGATCGCGACGGGTGAGCGCCTCGTCGGCAAGGCGCAGTTTCGCGACCTGATCGGCCGTCGCGCCTGTCACATCATCCAGCCCGATCTCTCGCACTGCGGCGGTCTGTGGGAGGCGCGCAAGATCGCGGCGATGGCCGAGGCGCACCAGATCGCGGTCGCCCCGCACAACCCGAACGGTCCGATCGCGACCGCGGCGACGATCCACTTCGCCGCGGCGACGCCGAACTGGATCATCCAGGAGGCGATCACCAGCGACGTGCCCTGGCGCAACGATGTCGTGATCAACCCGGTCGAGGTCGTGGACGGTTACGTCGCGATTCCGGACCGCCCGGGGCTCGGCATCGATATCGACGAGAGAGAGGCCGCCAGGCATCCGTTCAAGCCGGAAGCCATGCAGCGCTACTTCCACCCGGACGGCGCGGTCGCCGACTGGTAGTGCCGCCCCTGTGGCGGCCCCGACAACCTGTCGCAACGAGGGCGGCTCGACCGGGTTTCGTGTGAAAGGATTTTTCATGACTGTCGCGAATCTGCAGGAAGACCTGGCGCGGCGGGCGCAGGCCGTCATCCCCGGCGGCGTCAACTCGGCGAACCGGGCGCTGCCGTGGCCGCTGGTGACGCGGGAGGCGTACGGCGCGTACTTCACGGATGTCGAGGGCAAGCGCTATCTCGACTACCACGCCGCCTTCGGGCCGCTCATCCTGGGGCACAACCATCCGGCGGTGAATGCGGCCGCGCGGGCCGCGATGGACGGGGTCGACCTGATGGGCGCCGGCGTCACCGAGCCGGAGATCGCGCTGGCGGAGAAGCTCGCCGCGCTGGTGCCGTCGGCTGAGCGCGTGCTGCTCACCAACTCCGGCTCCGAGGCGACCTACGCCGCGCTCCGCCTGGCGCGCGCCGTCACCGGGCGAAACCGGATCGTCAAGTTCCAGGGCACCTACCACGGCTGGCACGATTCCGTGCTGATGAACGTGATTACCCCGGCCGAGAAGATGGGACACAAGGACCCGCTCTCGCTGGGGATGCTGCCGGACGCCGTCGACAACACCATCGTGCTGCCCTTCAACGATATCGACGCCGTGCGGCGGACGCTGGCGGAGGAGGGCGACACGATCGCCGCCGTCTTCATCGAGGTGATCCCGCACAACATCGGCTGCGTGCCGCCCACGCCGGAGTTCCTGGCGGCCCTGCGCGAGGAGACCACCCGCGCCGGCAGCCTGCTGATCTTCGACGAGGTCGTCACCGGGTTCCGCCACGCGCTCGGCGGCTACCAGAGCCTGGTGGGGGTGACGCCGGACCTGACGACCTTCGCCAAGGCGATGGCAAACGGCTACCCGATCGCGGCGCTGGTCGGCAAGGCCGCGTACATGGAGCGGTTCGCTCCCGGCGGCGGGGTCTTCTTCGCGGGGACCTACAACGGCCACCCGCTCAACGTCGCGGCGGCGCTGGCGACGATCGCGGCGCTGGAGGATGGCTCGGTACATCAGCATTGCGCCGCCCTCGCCGAACGCGCCGCGAACGGGATCGCGGACATCGCCGCCGAGCTGGGCATCACGATGACGGTGGCCCGGTTCGGCTCGGTGTTCGTGCCGTACTTCATGGATGGGCCGATCCATTCG
>JAEVYR010000258.1 GCA_023392645.1 Chloroflexota bacterium
GCCGATGCCGAACACCTGCTCGTGATCGAGGACGGTGATATTCACGAGATCGACCTCACCACCGGCGGTGACGAGGTCCGCTTCGCACCTGAGGGAGACGTGCAGGTCGTCGGATACGATCGCGCGGCACAGACATTGGTGGCGGGGATCGGCGCCGATACTGCTGTAACGTGGGTCTGGGTCGATCTCGTCACGGGTGAGCAGATACCGCTGCCGGAGCTCGATGGCTATGAACTGAGCGGATCGCAATCCGGCTATAGCTATCACCTCCAGCCTCTGGATGGCATCGCCCAGTTCAACAGGGAGTCGGACGACACACCATGGATCGTACGCGGTCTGGACATGGCGACCGGCAAGGTGACATCCAGTACGCTTCGCCACTATGTGGTTGAGGATCGCGCATGGGTGGTGCTGAGTCCCGTGCTGGCCGAGGATGGGTACATCGTTGCCCGAGGCAGCAATGGCGCGATCTCGGTGCTATCGCCGGCCACCGACACGATGACCGACCTCGGGTTCCCGGCGGAGGCGGAGCGTCTTGCGCGGGGCAGTTTCTTCCAGACAGTACGAGTTTCGCCGAGTGGGTCGTGTCTCCTGCTGACCATCCAGAGCGAAGGGAACCACTCCTCCTTCGTCACACCGATCCAGCCGGGCGGCGCGTGGACGGAGCTGCCTTTCGCCGTTTCCGGCTGGGTGGAGAGCGGCGACGCCGACGATGCCCAAATCCTCCCCGCGCAGGACTTCGCGACCCCGGCGAGCTGCGCCACAACGCCGCCCAACGGCGACGTCCCGCCGGGCGAGAGTGACGACCTCGACTGGCTGGGCAGCGGCACCGAAAACCCCTCGCTCTGGCTGATGATGACGTGGGACGACGGCACGATCGAGACCAACCAGGTCGCCGAGGGCTACCCCGTCAAGCTCACCTTCTGGCGCGGCGAGGGCAGCGGCGAGATCGCCGTCACCGCCACCGGCCCGAACGGCGAGAAGCTCCCGGCGAGCACCTTCGAACCGTTCCAGGGCGATCCCATCCCGGGCATCCACCCCTTCGGCGGCACCCTGCCCGAACCCGGCTGCTGGACCTTCACCGCCACCGACGGCAACGACACCCTGACGTGGACCGTCGACGTTGAGCCGATGCACGTCACCAGCATCTCGGTGACGGCGAAGGCGGACATCGTCATCTCGGTCACATCGGTCACCGCCTCCGGCCGGTCGGTGTGGGATGGCGAGCTCGAGGCGGGCGACACCGCCGGGCCGTTCGAGGGCTCCGAGATCGAGGTCTACACAAGCTCCGGCGAGAACACGCTATTCACGAATGCGTGCAGCGATCACCCCTTCAATATGGGATATCAACCGGGCGAGGCCTACTACATCTTCCGGGCGGACGCGGCTTCCTGCCCGCCCGGCGCCACCCCGCCTGCGGCGCCGGTCGCCTCGCCGGTCGCGGTGGAGTAATGCGGTGGACCAATACGGCAGTGGGCTCCCATATGAAATGAACCCGCGCACGCTCTGCTCGACGGACGGCGAGACGCTCTACGCATTTGCCAGGGAGGGGTCGAGCGGTCCTGGCACGGTCTGGGCGACGCCGCTTGGTGAAGAACCGGATTGGCAGCCAGTCGTCGAGGATGTCTCCCCTATCCCGGCGTTCGGCGGCGATGTGATGATCTTCCCCACAGAGTGAGGAACCGGCGATCGTTGTCCGGAGCCCAGGACGGTACCGCCGCAGATCCGCGCCCAGGTGCGGGTGGGCCATCAACACCGATGCACGAGTCCCTGGCGACAGCGACGGCCCGGGTACCTGGATCCGCGATGCTCGCATAAAGCGACGAACCCGGGCACCGCGGCCCGGGTCTACGGAAGGACGCCACCGTTGGTGGTGACATCGAACGTTGGCATCCACGATCGCAGGGGCAGACCATCGCGATCCGCGCGACGGCGGCAGGCTCAGCCCAGACTCCGGCAAACCCGGCACGTACCTAACGCGACGCCGCGGGCGGATCACGGGCGAAGGTTCGGTCCACCCAACACCTCGATGGTGAGGCCGAACGCCTTGGCGACCGCCAGCAAGTCGGGATCGTCCGGCAGGATGGACTGCTCGATGACCGTCCCGCGCATCACCATGCGGGTATCGAAAATCGCCCAGCACTCCTGCGCGTCGCCGAAGCGGGAGAGGTATCGAATGCCGGCGAACCGCGGCGTGCCCGTGAGGTCGACCTGCTCGTAGACATATCGGGCGATGCGCTGGGTCAGCGTGCGTTGCGGCCCGGTAACGACGCTCAGGTCGAGGTCAGTCAGCCCCAACTCCCTGAGGTCGGGCGCCATCGCCTCGCGCAGGTGACTCAGCGTCGACATCGCGGCGATATCGACGAATCGCAGCTCCGGATCGAGCAGCGTGTGGCCGATCTGCCGCCGCATGCGCCAGGCGGCTGGCACCAGCCCACGCGAAGGATCGCCGGGATCGAAGGTGCCTCGCAGGCTCTCGTCAATCCCTTCTCGAACTCCCCGCGACCCCGCTTCGACGCGACCCGCATACGGCAGCGAGCGCCTGAATCGCGCGAGGCTTTCCATGATTGTGCCGATCCGCTCCGTGGCACAGGAGATCGCGCGAAAACGTTCCTCCTGGGGAATGCCGAGGGCTTGTCCCGGGTCGTCGAACCGATTCCCGAACGTGCCGTCAACTGGATTCGCCACCTCCCAGGGGACAGGTCCAAAAACCGCGCCCGGCCGCCGGGCCAGGCGGTACACACCGTGTCTCGGCGGAGCAACCGGTGCAAGCTCGACGGTCACGTCCTATCCATTGGCGACGAACGCACGCGCCGCCGCCATCACGTCACGCGCGTTCCCTTCGCGAATGACCTCGGAGGGCACCTTGTCGTCCAGCTCCGGGTTCATGCTTACGAACCACGCCTTGATCGTTTGCGGCGCGTCGACATTGAGCAGCATCTGGGCAATCGCGTAGGTGTCGCGCAGCCGTTGTTCGACGTCGGGGTTGCGAATCTCGGTGATTTCGCCGCTCGCCCAGCGCCCCACCGTCTTGGCGTCCTTGACACCGACCGTGTAGGCCGTCACGCGGCGCGACAGCACCTCCTGCAACACGCTGGCAATCGTCGCCAGCGGCTCGTTCACCGCCTTGCGGTGGGCCTGCATCGCCATCTCATCGTCACCTTTCGCGCGGTCAGCATCGGATAGTCTCGTCTCCGCCCATCCTGTGCCTTCTCTATGACCATCATATGCCGCGCGTCAAGCGCAACGAAAACGGGCCGGCGTGATGCCGGCCCGTTCCGAACGATTGCATTGACCGACGGGATCAGGCGCCGCTGCGGGCCTGCGCCGGGTGCCTGCCCTCGGCGAACTCCTCGACCAGCTTCGCGCAGAACGCCGGCAGGTCGTCCGGGTTCCGGCTCGTCACCAGCCCCTGGTCGGTCACGACCTCCTGGTCGACCCATGTGCCGCCGGCGTTGCGGATGTCAGTTTGCAGCGTCGGATACGACGTCAGCGTCCGGCCGCTGACCACGTCCGCTTCGACCAGCACCCACGGTCCGTGGCAGATCACCGCCACCGGCTTCTCCTGCTCGAAGAAGCGCCGCACGAACGCGACGATATCCGCGTTGCCGCGCAGGTTGTCCGCGCCCACCGTGCCGCCCGGCACGATCACCGCGTCGTAGTCATCCGCCGAGACATCGGTGACAACCGTGTCGACCGCGAAGGTGTTGCCCTTCTCGGTGTCGTGGTTCATCGCCTGCGCCTTGCCGGGTTCGAACGAGATCACGTCGATCTCTGCGCCGGCGGCGCTGACCGCGTCGCGCGGCTTCTCGAACTCGACCTGCTCGGTCCCGATCGGCGCGATCAGGATCGCGACCTTCTTGCCCTGAAGTGTGTTGGCCATGGGGTAAACCCTCCTTCGATGCGCTCGCCACCGCTTCGTCGCGGCGCGAGCGGCATGGCTCACGAGGAAGGTCGCACCCGCCATGCCACGGTCCTCCTCCGGACACCATGACGGCGTCCGGCTAGAAGGGTGGGTCGCCGAGCCACTCCGGCCACGGCATCCAGTGGTCGTCGATCCACTTCCGCGCCGAGGCCGTGCCGACCA
>JAEVYR010000289.1 GCA_023392645.1 Chloroflexota bacterium
CCCCGGACGTCAACGCCGACGTCCGGGGTTGCCGTTTTTTCGTCCCCTGTATGGTGGCGTCACGGCACCACGCCGATGTGGTGACAGGTGCGAAGGACACGGCGATGATCCAGTCAACTATCGAGAAGCAGGGCGACGAGTTCGTAGCGGCGATTTCCGAGAGCCAGGACGTGTTCGAGCCAGGCTGGTAGCAGAAAGCTGCCGCGATCGATCGCTTCGAGGCGTGGCTCCGCGCGAGCATCGTCTTACCGATGCCGCAGCCGTAGACCCGGGCCGAGGTGCCCGGGTGGGTGATGAACGCCAACGCGCGAATCCGTGGTGCTCGTACGAGGGAGCCGGCGGGGAACCTGCGCACCTCGGCGCAGGTCTACGCGGCGGTGAGGCCGGCGATGAACCCGCGCACCAGGGCGAAGGTCTACGTGGCGGCGGGGCCGGCGATGAACCCCGGCACCTCAGCGCAGGTCTACGGCGCGGTGAGTTCTTCTTGCACCAGCAGGTTCCAGTGGAGGCGTCGCACGTCGTCGCTTGTCAGCGTAGCCGGGTCCGCCCAGCGAACTTCGATAATCTCGGTGTCGTCCATCCGCCACGCCGGGTCCGGCCGCTCCCCGACCGCGCCGCGCACCACGAACGACAGCGCGTGGTAGTAGTTGCCCGACGGGCTCCTGATGAAGTGATCCGCGATCAGCGCCAGCGACGCCGGGTCCGGCGTGAACCGGTAGCCCGTCTCCTCGTAGACCTCGCGGACGCTCCCTTCCAGGATCGTCTCCTCCCGCTCGACCTCGACCCCGCCGCCGGGCAGCGTCAGACCCGGACCGGCCGCCACGATCTGGTCGACCATCAGGATCGTTCCGTCTCGCTCGACCAGCGCGTAGACCGCGACTCGCCAATGCACCGGGACGCCGGGAGGGCGTGGGTGCGGCTCGTACGCCTGGTCGACATATTGCTTCATTGTGATACGTATCCGAGTCGCTCGAGCAGATTCCAATGCGGAGGCACCATGTCAGAGCGGCGAAGTGTACCTGGATCGACCCAGGAGAGCTGGGAAATCTCGTCGCCGGTCCGTACCCAGTCCGGATCTGGATCCGCGCCGACAGAGCCGCGAACGGCAAAGGTGAGGATATGCCAGTACGCCCCGGAAGGAGGACGCATGAATGCGTCGTCGACGAGCCCAGGCGTGGTGGCGTCAGGGGAGAACTGGTAGCCGGTTTCCTCAAGCATTTCTCTTGCGATGCCTTCGAGAATGGTCTCTTCTGGATCGAGATGGATGTCGCCATCCGGAAGATCCCATCTCCAGCGAGATGGCAGGATGGTCTCGACCATCAACAACGAGCCGTCTCTCTCGATCACGCCGTAGCCACCGATGCGCCAGATAGCAGGCGCGCCTTCGGGCCGTTCGTGCGGAGCTCCATGGATGTCCAGGTACTGCCTCACGCCTCGTCCTCTCGGGCGAGGATCGCGTCGCGCAGGGCGATCAGCTGCGGCGACTCCAGCTCCTCCTGGGCCATTTTCGTGAAGCCGGAAAGCGGCAAACCCGGATGCTGGCGCGCGTAGGCCCGCGCCTGGACGAACGCCTCGAACCGGTCGATGTCCTTGGCGAAGCGCGCCTCCGGTGTTTCCTGAGACTCGTACTCTTGCCACAGCGCCACGATCTCGTCGCCGGCATCGTCTGGCATCAGCTCGCGCAGCACCGCCATCGCCCTGGCCTCGCGCGCGTCCTTGGCGGCCTTGCTCTCGGCCGTGCGGACGTGACGCCGGCTAAAGAACGCCCGCAGCGCTTCCTCGTCGCGCGAGGGCACGTCGGCGCGGTCGTATGGGGGCGGATCGCCGGTGATGACCTCGGCGAGGTCGTGGACCAGCAGCAGCTTGATCAACCTGTCCCGATCGAGCGACGGGTCGGCGGTCAGCCAGCCGGTCAGGGTGGCCAGCAGCACGTGATCGGCAACCGATTCGGTCTCGGGGGCTGGCACGCCGCGGTCGAGCCACCCGGTGCGCCGGGTCGTTTTCAGCCTGAGCAGGTGATCGAGCAGGGGAACCAGGCGATCGGGCTGGGTCACGAGGCGCGGCTCCCATCCTTCAGGTGGCCATCGAGGAAGGCGAGCGCGCGGTCCCACGCGTCCCGGCTGGAGGCGTACGCCGGCGATTCCTCGTCGAACGTGAGAAAACCGTGACCGACATCGGGGTAGATCACGTCGTCGAGCTCCTTGCCGGCGGCGGCGAGCGCGCTGGCGTACGCCGCGACGTTGTCCATGCCGACGCCGGTGTCCTGCTCGCCCCAGAGCCCGAGCAGGGGTGTCGCGAGCGCCGCCACCTCCGCCTCGTCGATCGGGCGGATCGGCGCGTTCGTGGTTGCCGCCTTGGCCGGAAAGCCGTAGAAGGCAACGCCGGCCGCCGGGCGTGGCTCGCGCGCGGCCATGAGATACGTCAGCGTGCCGCCCATGCAGAAGCCGATCACGCCGAAGCTGCCGTCGCAGCCTTCCTGCCCGGTCAACCACGTCGCAATGGCTTCGAGGTCGCCGAGCTGGTTGGCCTGCTTCGCCTTTTGCGAGCGCGCCATGATCGCCTGCCGTCCCTCGCCGCTGGGTGGCCCCTCGCGGTGGAAGAGATCGGGCAGCGCGACGAGATAGCCGGCCAGCGCCAGCCGGCGGGCGACGTCGTGGTAGAAGTCGTTGGCGCCGTGGATGTCGTGGATCAGCACGATCCCGGGCGCGGCCGAGCCACCCTCGGGGCGGACCAGCAGCACGGGGATTTCGGCGTCCTCGTTGGAGACGGTGGTCATCGACTCGGTCAGTGGCGCGCCGCCGCTGACGGGTTTCGGGCAGGAGTCATGGCACATCGGGATACCCTCGTCGTTCGGTTGACGCTCGTCCGATTATGCCCGAATGGTGGCGCACCGGCGCGCCGTTGTCGACGCGCCGGCGGTTTCCGCGGCGAGCGAACCATGCGAGGACAGGTCGTCGAGCCCATCGATCAGCCGGAGTTCGCATCAGCAGGTGGCTGAGACGGAATTCGGGCGAGTTGTGAACGACAACGCACCGTAGTGCCGCCCCGCGCCCCACGGCCGCCACAGGGGCGGCACTACGGTGAGTTCGCTGCGACGCGAAGTGTCGCCCCTGCGTTGGCGGACCGTTGACGGCTTCCCGGACACTCCCTTGCCGACGGCGCGTCCGCGTCAGTCCCCGACGAACAGCAGGCACACCGTCGAGGGGATGCCCTCGACGACGTTCTCCTCTGACAGCAGCCCCGTCTCCGGGTCGCGGGCGAGGACGATGAGGTTGTCGCTGTTCTGGTTGGCGACCAGCATCCGCGTGCCGTCCGGATCGAGCGTGAAGTGCCGCGGGAACGACCCGCGCGTCGGGGCATGGCCGATCAACGCGACCTCGCCGGTGTCGCTCATCACCAGGAATGTCGCGATGCTGTCGTGTCCCCGGTTCGAGCCATAGACGAAGCGGCCATCCGGCGAGACGAGCACGTGCGCGCAGTAGGACTCCTCATCGTAGCCTTCGGGCAGCGTCGAGATCGTCTGTCGCGTTTCCAGCCTGCCAGTCGCCGCGTTGTAATCGCAGGTCAGCAGCGTGTTGTCGAGCTCGTTGATCACGTAGGCCGTGGCGCCGTTCGGCGCGAAGGCGAAATGGCGCGGCCCCGCCCCGGGCGCGGTCTTCATCGCGCTGACGCGTTCCAGTTGACCGTCATCGGAAAGACGGTAGGTGATCACCTCGTCGGCGCCGAGGTCGGTGGCGATCACGAAGCGGCCGTCCGGGGTCGGCGCGATCATGTGCGCGTGCGGCCCCTCCTGCCGGCCCGCGCACGGGCCCGCCCCCGCCTGCTGGGCCACGCTGGCCGCCTCGCCGATGGAGCCATCGTCGGCGATCGGAAGCGCCGCGACCGACCCGGCGCCGTAGTTGGCGACGAGCGCGAAGCGTCCGGTCGCATCGATGCTGACGTAGCACGGTCCGTTGCCGCCGGTGGATTGCTGGTTGAGCTTCGTGAGGTCGCCGGTGGCCGCGTCGCGACGGAAGGCGGTGATGGTGCCGCCCTCGCCCTCGCCGACCGAGTAGATGAACGCGTCATCCTCGGCGGCGGCGAGGAACGACGGGTTGGCGACGCCCTCGACGGCGCGGTGGTTGCCGAGCTCGCCCGTTGCGTGGTCGTACTCGTAGATGCCGATGCCGCGCGCGCGGCCCAGCGGCGGCGCGGTGTAGGTTCCGGTGTAGAGCAGGGTCATAAGCGATTCTCCGTGATGCGAGCGCGGACAGGTCTCCCGGCATCATCGGCAAACGGCGATGCCCCTGTCAACCGGCACCGTCGCGGGACCTCATGT
The DNA here is from genome assembly GCA_023392645.1 of Chloroflexota bacterium. GTDB lineage: Bacteria > Chloroflexota > Chloroflexia > Thermomicrobiales > UBA6265 > JACCVC01. The sequence goes on from JAEVYR010000289.1 coordinate 4,319, forward strand.
CGCTCGCAGCCGAATCGACCGTGCAAGGAAGGCGTTCTGGCGTTACCCGGGGATGGCATCAGATTCGGTGAAGATTTTCATTGACGCGCGATCACGGTGTTGCTAAAAGGGTGTGCCTGACCATCGAAGGCGTCCAGTAACGGAGTGTATTTCGTGAACGTTATCCACATCCTTGCCGATACGCTGCGCCGCGATCACTGCGGTCCATGGCATCGCGGACGACCCGTGTCCGCGCTTGGCGACCCTGCCCAGCCAGATTGGGTTGTGCCCACCTCGAATATCGATCGACTTGCCGACCGGGGAACGGTGTTCGACCAGGCATGGAATGGCTCATTCCCCTGCATGCCAGCGCGCCGCGATATCTATACGGGGAAGTTCGAGTTCCCGTTCCGTGGCTGGGGGCCGCTCGAGGACGACGATGACGACCTCCCGCGCCGCATATCCGGGCCGCCCAACCAGGCCCTGTCAACGATGGAGCGGCACGTCAGTTACCTCGTGACTGACCATTTTCATCTTTGGGAACAGGGCTCCGGCAACTACCACATGGGGTACACGGGGTTCGACTTCGTGCGTGGCATGGAGGCCGACGCCTGGCACACCGACCCCATCGACGTGCCGGTGTTCGAAGACGGCATCAAGGGGACCTATCGCGAGCGGCATTATCACAACCTTGCCGTCATGCGGCAGGGGCAGGAGGTGCCAGATGAATCCACCTATTTCGCGACCCAGACATTCACGCGCGCAGCGGACTGGCTGGAGCGAAACCAGTCCTGGTCGGATTTCTACCTCCACATCGACAGCTTCTCGCCGCACGAACCGAACGATCCACCCGAACGCCTGGTGAAGCTGTTCGACCCCCGGGGGTACGACGATGGCAGCTGGCGGTCCGTCGCGCCGCAGGGGTACCTGGACGATACCAACATTGCGGATGATGACCTGCTGAAGATTCAGGCGTTTTATGCAGCCAGCATCGCCCATCTCGACGAGAATCTCGGTCGCCTCTGGGACGTGATGGATCGTCACGACCTCTGGAAGAACACGCTGGTGATCTTCACGACGGATCACGGCACATTCAACGGCAGCAACCGGCGCACCGGCAAGCTGCGTACTCACCTGTTCTCGTCTATCGCGCAAATACCGTTGATCGTGGCACATCCGACCCTCGGTCATGGTGAGCGCCGAGATCAGGTGGTGCAGCTGGTCGATTGTTATCCCACGATTCTCGATGCCCTGGGAGAGGACATCCCTGATGGGCTGGATGGCCGATCGCTGCTGCCGATGCTCGCCGATGCCGATGAGCCGGGGCACGATGTGGCGATCTGCGGAACGTTCGGTCAGGGCATGACGGTGAGCGACGGGGCGTGGGCGCTGCATGTCTCGCCCAACCCGGAAAACGCCCCTATGTACTGGTATTCACATC
>JAEVYR010000308.1 GCA_023392645.1 Chloroflexota bacterium
CCACAGGGGCGGCACTACAGGGTGCCCTTCAGCATCGAATCGACCGGATGTCGGACCTTACTTCCCCGCGCCCAGAAACGACAGGTCCGTCTCCGAGCTGAACGAGGTTGCGGCGGTGGCAAGGATCCGGTACGCGCCCAGCGCGTCGTTGAGATCGAGCATTTCGGCCGGCGAGTGCGAATAGCGCCGGGCGATGTTGAGAATACCGACCGGAATGCCCGATCCGACGAGGTGCATCGACGCCGCGTCGGAGTTCCCGCCGTAGAACAACCCGCGCTGCGGCGTCACCCCGGCCGATTCCGCGCACGCATCCAGGAACCGCGTCATGCCCGGCTGCGCCAGCGCACCGCCACCGCCGCTCTGGCTCGCCAGCGTGATCACCGGTCCGGCGCCGATCCGCATCGTCAAATCCTGCGTGTCGGACACATCCGGGGTGCCGCCGGCCGGCATCGTGTCGACCGCGATCGCCGCCGTCGGGTTGAGCCGGTGGGTAATCATTTGGGCGCCGCGCAGCCCGACCTCCTCCTGCACCGTCACCACGAAGTGAACGGTGCTCGGCAGCTCGACATCCTTCAACGCCCGCGCCAGCAGCACGATCAGGGCACACCCGATGCGGTTGTCCACCGCCTTGCCGGCGATCCGGTCCGGATTGGCGAGGCGCGTGACCGGCTGATGATACGCGACCGGATCGCCGACCCGAACGCCTGCCTCTTCCACCTGCTCGGCGGTGTCGAAGCCGAAATCAATGTAGAGATCGCGGATGCGCGGCGCGGTGCGGCGCTCATCCGGCGTCGAGATATGCCCCGCCTTGTTGCCGATCACCCCGGCGAGTCCGCGCACGCGGACGTGCCGCCCGACCAGCAGCGTCTCGCCCACGCCGCCGATCGGCGCGATCCGGACCATGCCGCTCGGCTTGATCGACTTGACGAGACAGCCGATCTCGTCGGAGTGTGCGGCGATCATCAGGGAGGTATCGGGGTCACCGCCGTGCCGGGTGCCGGCGAGATTCCCGAAGGCATCGATGAAGACGCCATCGACATGCGGCGCCAGATCGTCCCGCAGCCGCCGAACGAGCGCCTGCTCGTGCCCAGACACGGCATCGATCGCGGCGTAGTCCGCCGTCAATGCGAAAAGCTCATCCATGGTGACATCGCCCGACACCACATCCGCCGCTCGTGACATTGTTTCGCTCCCTGCAACGTCAGACGTTTACGTCGCCCGCAATGCCGCCTATACTACCTGCCAAATTCTTAACTGACGTGGGCCGAACGATGCGACATCGGCCGAAGGGCCGGTGCCGCTCACAAAGGAGACGGCAGATGCGCACCTACTCCGCGGATCGTATCCATAACGTAGGCCTCTTTTCCCATGCGGGCGCCGGGAAGACAACCCTCGCCGAGGCGATGCTCTACGAGACGGGCGTCGTCACCCGCATGGGCAAGGTCGACGAGGGAACCACCGTCAGCGATCACGAGCCCGAGGAAATCGATCATCGGGTTTCCATCCACATGAGCCTGATCCCGGTCGAGTGGAACGACTCCAAGATCAACGTCATCGACGCCCCCGGCTATGCCGAGTTCCAGGCGGAGGCCTTCGCCGCGATGCGCGCGGTCGATTCCGCCATCATCGTCGTCGACGCGGCGTCGGCGGTCGAGGTCGGTACCACCCAGGTCTGGGAGATGGCCGACCATCACCATCTCGCGCGGATGGTCTTCGTCAACCGCATGAACCGCGAGCACGCCGACTTCGATGCCACCCTGACCGCGTTGCGCGACGCCTTCGGCAAGCAGATCGCGCCGATCCAGTTCCCGATCGGCGCCGCCGACGGATTCCGCGGCATCGTCGATCTCCTGACCAACGAGGCGCTGATCATCGACGCCGAGGCCGAGGGCGGCTACCGGCGTGAACCGGTGCCCGACGACCTCGCGGAAGCGTGCGAGACCTACCGCCGCGCCCTCATCGAGTCGATCGCCGAGCACAACGAGGAGCTGCTGATGCGCTACCTCGACGAGGAAGCGATTGGCAACGACGAGATCATCCGCGAGCTCCACGCCTGTGTCGACGATGGCACGGTGGTGCCGCTGCTCTGCGGATCGGCCGACGGCAATCACGGCGTCGGCCCCCTCCTCGACGCGATCATCACCCACCTACCCTCCGCCGACGAGCGCGTCGAGGTCGCGACGCGGGACGGCGCGGAGGTGACGCTCACCGCGTCACCGGACGAGCCAGCCGCCGCGCTCGTGTTCAAATCGATCAGCGACCCGCACGTCGGCCGCATCGCACTGCTGCGCGTGTTCTCCGGCGAGATCAAGCCGCACGACACGCTGCTCAACCCGCGCACCGGCGGCAAGGAGCGGATTGGCAAGCCGTTCACGCTGCGCGGAAAGTCACAGGTCGAGATGGAATCCATCTCCGCCGGCGACATCGGCGCGCTGACGAAGCTGGACGATGTCCAGACCGGCGACACGCTGGTCGCGGCCGACAATCCAGCGCAGCTCCAACCCATGGAATCGATGGAACCGACGATCGCGATGGCGGTCCATCCGGAGTCCAAGGCCGATGTCGACAAGCTGGCCGGGGCATTGGAGCGGATGGTCGCCGAGGACGCCGGCATCAAGGTGCGGCGCGACGAGGGAACCGGCGAGACGCTCATCCTCGGGCAGGGCGAGCAGCACATCAACCTCGCAGCCGAGCGGCTGATGCAGCGCTCGGGCATCACGATCACCCTGGCGACGCCGAAGGTCGCCTACCGCGAGACCATCACGCGGCCAACCACCGCGGAATACAAGCACAAGAAGCAAACCGGCGGCGCGGGCCAGTATGGTCACGTCATCATCGAGATCGCGCCGGCGGAGGACGGCTTTGTTTTCAATGACCGCGTCGTGGGTGGCTCGGTGCCGAAGGGATTCTTCCCAGCGGTCGAGAAGGGCGTGCGCGAGGGTCTCGAGCAGGGACCGCTCGCCGGTTTCCCGGTGGTCAACGTGCAGGCCACGCTGACCGATGGCAGCTACCACAGCGTCGACTCGAATGAGATGGCGTTCAAGATCGCCGCCAAGGAGGCAATGAGGAAGGGACTGGCGGAGGGCGCACCGGTGCTGCTGGAGCCGGTGCACACGCTCGTCATCACGCTGCCAGACGAGCTGATGGGCGACGTGCTCGGGCATCTCAACAGCCGGCGCGGTCAGGTGCTCGGCGTCGATGCCGTGCGTTCGGGATGGAGCCAGGTCACCGCGGAAGCGCCGCTGGCGGAGGTCCAGCGCTATGCGACCGAGCTGCGGTCGATGACGCAGGGACGGGCCAGCTTCACGATGACCTTCACCCGCTACCAGCAGGTGCCGGAGAACATTGCCGAGACCGTTCGCCGCGGAGCCGAGGAGGCAGCCGCCGCCTGACGACGTGCTGCGGCCGCAGCAACACGGAAATCCATCGTACGGGCCGGGAAGCACCCGGCCCGTTGGGCATCCTCCACGGGCACCGAAACCGTGTACCATCCTCACCGGACGACAACCGGCTCTCGCAAGGATGGTCACGTGACGGCAATCTACGATATCGTGTTCGACGGCGGATCGAAGGGAAATCCCGGGCTCGGCTATGGCAGCTACGAGGTGACGCTCGGCGACGAGGTCGTCGCTCATCAGCGACTCGATTACGGCGACCGCGTCACCAACAACCAGGCCGAATACACCACCCTCGTACGCGCGCTCGAATGGCTTGCGGACGAGCTCGGTCCCGCCGCCGCGAGCGCGACGGTGCGCGTCCATGGCGACAGCCAGCTCGTGATCAGGCAGCTCAACGGCGAGTGGAAGATCAAGGATGCGATCCTGCGCGGCATCGCAATGGACGCCCGCGTCCAGATCGCGCGGTTCGGCAATGTCACGCTCAGTTGGCATCCGCGCGCCGTCTCGGTCAAGCGGCTGGGCCACTAGGAGGCGATCCTCATGCGTTCGATCTACCTCGCCTCCCCGCTCGGGTTCGCCGAGTCCACCCGCGCGTTCATGGATCACCTCGTCGCCCGCCTGCGCGAGCATGTTGTTGTTCGCAATCCCTGGGACGAAACCGACGCGACCGAGGCGCTGCCCGAGATTATGGCGATCGACAGCTTCACGGAGCGGTCGCGGCGGCTGGTGGAGATGAATCGCGAGCTCGGACGCCTCAACGCCGAGGCGATCGCCGCCTCGGACGGGCTGTTCGCGATTCTCGACGGCGTCGATGTCGACTCCGGCACGGCCGCCGAGATCGGCTACGCGTTCGGGCGCGGCAAATACGTGTGCGGATTGCGGACGGATTTTCGTCTCGCTGGCGACAACCACGGCGCGACGGTGAATCTTCAGGTCGAGTATTTCATCCACGAAAGCGGCGGCGCGATCGTGACCACCGCGGACGACCTGATCGACCTCGGGCGAAAATTCGCGACGTCGTAGCCGCCGAACCGGCGCGGGCGCGACACCGCCAGGTGGCACCGGTCATGCTTTGGCAGCCACGACGGCGTTGGGGGCAGGCGGAGGGTGGTGGTGGCGGGCGATCGGGTTGGCTGGAAGCGAGAGCTCCACGACTTCACGCGCGCGTTTTCGGGCGCGTACATCTTCGGCATACCACTCCTGTTCACGATGGAGATGTGGTGGATCGGCGAGCATCTCGCCCGGTCCAAGCTCGGCGCGTTCCTGGTGATCGCCTTCGCCGCCAACGTCGGGCTGAGCTGGGCCGCAGGCTTCAAGCGGGAGTACAGCTTCGGGTCGGCCGTGTCGCAGGCGGTCGAAGTCGTCGCGGTCGGCGTTGTCGCCGCCGTCGTCATGCTCTTCGTGCTCAATCGGATCAGCATCCACGACCCGGTCGATGCGATCCTCGGCACAGTGATCATCCAGGCGGTACCGCTCAGCATCGGGGCGTCGGTGGCCAATGAGGTGTTCAGCGGCCGGGGCGGCAACGGCCGGCAGGGCGACGAGGACCACCCCGATACCAGCCCGTGGAAGATGCTTCTCAACGACATTGGCGCGACCGCCGTCGGCGGCGTCTTCATCGGCATTTCGGTCGCGCCGACCGAGGAGATCCCGATGCTGGCCGCGGGCCTCCGCCACGCGCACCTGATGGCGATCGTCGCGTTCTCGCTGGTTATCAGCTACTCCATCGTCTTCGCCAGCGAGTTCGACCATCCGCAGCCGGGAGGGCTCTTCCAGCACCCGCTGACGGAAACGACGCTGGCCTACGTGGTCTCGCTCGCGGTGTCGCTGATCGTGCTGTGGCTCTTCGACCAGGTCGATTCGAGCGATCCGGTCCGGTCGATCGTCGAGCAAACCATCGTGCTCGCTGTCCCGACCACCGTGGGCGGCGCGGCAGGGAGGCTGGTGATATGAGCGAGCACGCTCCACAGAGGGACGACACGAAGGAGCCGAGCGGCCGCACCGTGGCGGAGTGGACCACGCT
>JAEVYR010000321.1 GCA_023392645.1 Chloroflexota bacterium
AGCTGGAACAGGATCAGGAAGAGCACGATCTGGCCGACGCCGAAAAGGACGACGCGGGGAAGATCCCGCGTCGCCGGCACTGACGGCTCGCCCTCGTCCGTTCCCGGCGTGATCCACGTCCGCTCGGCCATCAAAAGCCTCGCAGCTTGGTGAGCTTGATGCGCACCGGTACCGAGTACTCCGCGGCGAAGCTGTCGGACGTCATGCCGAGTCCCTCGATGCCGCGGGCGTACTTTTCGACGTAGGCGGGGAGCGCGTTGGCCGCCGGGGCGTCCTCGTCGATCCGCGCCTCGCCGTGGAATACCGTGACTTGATCGCCGCTCGGATCGGTGTTGAAGGCGAGCGCCACCTCTGGATGCGCCTCGATGTTGCGCAACTTCGGCTTGTCGGGCTGGGAATAGACGACGATTTCGTCATCGCCGTCGGGCAGGAACCAGACCGGGCTCGGCTGCGGCGTGCCGCTCTTGCCCTGCGTGATCAGCCAGATCACGATGTCGCTGTCGAGCTGGCGCCGGACGCGCTGGCCGAATTCGGTCGTCTCGTCGATGAGCGGCATGGGTTGGTCTCCAAGATGTGGACGACATGCAATCCCGTCTCTCTGAGCGCAGCGAAGAGTGACGGATGGAGAAGGGTGCGTTGACTCTGCGCATCCCCGCATCCTGGCAAACTCTACTTCAGCCCGCCGGGGCGGTAGTTCGGCGCTTCCTCGGTGATCGTGACGTCGTGCGGATGGCTCTCGCGGAGCCCGGCCGCCGTCACCTGAACGAACTGGCTGTTGGTCCGCAGGTCCTCGATCGACGCCGCGCCGGCGTACCCCATCGCCGTGCGGACCCCACCGACCAGTTGGAAGAGCAGGGGCGCCAGCGCACCCTTGTAGGCCACCCTGCCCTCGATGCCCTCCGGCACCAGCTTGTTGACGTTGCCGATATCCTCCTGGAAGTAGCGATCCTTCGAGAACGAGCGGCCCTTCATCGCGCCCAGTGAGCCCATGCCACGGTACGCCTTGAAGCGCTCGCCCTTGAACACGATCACCTCACCGGGGCTCTCGTCGTGTCCCGCCAGCAGGCTGCCCAGCATCACCGCGTGAGCGCCGGCGGCGCTGGCCTTGGCGATGTCGCCCGAGTACTGGATGCCGCCATCGGCGCCCAGCGGGACGCCAGTGCCGTCGAGCGCGCTGGCGACATTGTGGATCGCCGTGATTTGCGGCACGCCGGTGCCGGCCACCACCCGGGTGGTGCAGATCGATCCGGGGCCGATGCCGACCTTGACCGCATCGGCGCCGGCGTCGACCAGCGCCAGCGCGGCGGCGCCGGTGGCGATGTTGCCGGCCATGATCCGCACGTCGAGTGCCTTGCGCACGCGCCGGACGAATTCGATCACCCCCTGGGAATGCCCGTGGGCGGTATCGATCACGAGCAGGTCGACACCCTTGTCGACGAGCTCCTGGCTGCGCTCGAAGGCGTCCTTCCCGACGCCGACGGCCGCCGCCACGCGCAGCCGCCCCCGGTCGTCCTTGGTGGCGTTCGGGAACTGGAGCTTCTTCTGGATGTCCTTGACCGTAATCAGGCCGGTCAGGTAGCCGTTGGCGTCGACCACCGGCAGCTTCTCGACCCGATGGTTGTGGAGGATATCACTGGCCTGGTCAAGCGTGGTGCCCTGCGGCGCGGTGATGAGGTGGTCCTTCGTCATCACGTCGCCGATCATCTGGTCGGTGTCGCGGATGAACCGCAGGTCGCGGTTGGTGAGAATGCCGACGAGCTTGCCATGTTCGTCGGTGATCGGCACGCCGGAGATGTGATAGCGCGCCATCACGGCTTCGGCGTCGCTCACCGGCCGGTCGGGCGTCAACGTCACCGGCTCGACGATCATGCCGGCTTCGGAGCGCTTGACCTTGTCGACCTCGGCGGCCTGGTCCTCGATCGAGAGGTTGCGGTGGATCACACCGATGCCGCCCTCGCGCGCGATCGCGATCGCCAGTCTCGCCTCGGTGACGGTGTCCATCGCCGCCGAAAGAATCGGGATAGTGAGCTCGATGTCCCGCGCGATCCGGGTCGCGGTCGAGACCTCATTGGGCAGCACCGCCGAGTGTGCCGGCAGCAGCAGCACGTCGTCGAATGTCAGGCCGATGCCGGTGAACTTGTCCGGGCGCATGTGTCCGGCGGCGTGGCCGTTTTCGCTGATCCCCGGCGACAACTGCGTGGGGTCGGGGGCGGTGGTCTGGCTCATCGGGGCAGCTCCTTGGTGATTCAGCGAGTGGCGTCGATTCGGTCCCGCAGCTCGCGGGCGACGGTCGCATAGGCGGCGGCGCCGCGTGACGAAGGGTCGTATTCGGCGATGACCTGGCCAAAGCTGGGGGCTTCGGCGAGCCGGACCGAGCGCGGGATGACGGCCGAAAAGAGATGATCCGGGAAGAACCGCCCCACCTCGTCGACGACATGCGCCGACAGTCGGGTGCGACCATCGTACATGGTCATCAGCACGCCGAGCAGCTCGAGCTCCGGGTTGAGCCCCCGCCGGATCAGGTCGATCGTCGACAGCACCTGGCTGACGCCTTCGAGCGCGAGATATTCGCACTGGACGGGGATGACGACGCCATCGGCGGCGGTGAGCGCGTTGACGGTGAGCAGCCCGAGCGAGGGCGGGCTGTCGATCAGGACGACATCGTAGCGGTCGCGCAGCGGCGCCACGGTGTCGGCGAGCCGGTGCTCGCGGCGAGGCTGGTCGACCAGCTCGACCTCGGCGGCGGCCAGCGTCGGTGTTGCCGGCAGCAGGTCGATCCGCTCGCGGACCTGCTCGATCACGGTCTCGGCCGGATCGGCGTCGCCGACGAGCGCGTCGTACAGCGTGGCGTCGAGCTCCTGCTTGTCGACGCCGAACGACGACGTGGCGTTTCCCTGCGGGTCGATATCGACGACGAGCACGCGCGCGCCGTCTGAGGCCAGCGCGGCGGCGAGATTGACGGTGCTGGTGGTCTTGCCGACGCCGCCCTTTTGATTGACGAGCGCCACGATGCGGGCCGGGTGGGACTCGATGGGAGCGTCCGGGCGAGGAGCGGTGGCGTGCGTCGATTCGGCGGTCAAGGCTGGCCTGTCGTGGCGAGGGCAACGGCGGCGGAACGCCGATGCGGTCGGGGGTCTGGCAACGAACAGGATGTGAGGGTCGCGTTCGTTGGCAAATGCTAGCACGTCCCCTGCATCCGGCTCCAACCGGGACCGTGCGCGTGAACCGTCGGGACACGCGAAAACGGGCCGGAATTGTGCCGGCCCGTTCGATTTCGATCGAGTGCCTTCGTTCCTGCTACTGGATGACGGTGACGGCGGTGCCGAGCGGCGCCCAGTCGAAGATGAACGCGGCGACATCGAGCGGCAGGTTGATGCAGCCGTGACTCATGCGCTGGCCGAAGTTGTTGTGCCAGTAGGCCCCGTGCATCGCTTCCGCGTCGTAGTTGATGTAGAGGACATTGGGCACATCCGTGACCAGGTAGGGTTGGCCCTCGCCCTCGGTCGTCCCGACGGATACCACCTCGCCGGTCGAGCCGGTGAAGCCCTGCATGTCCTGCACCGGGAATTTGATGCGGACGTGGAACGCGCCGATTTCGGTGTGATTCGGTTCGATTCCCGTGCTCACCAGCGTCTGCAGGATGATCTGGTCGCCCTGGTACGCGGTCAGTGTCTGCTCGCTGATGCTCACCACGATGTAGCGTCGGCCCGGAAGGGTGGTGGTATCGACCCCGTACGGGTTGTAATTCGCGATGAACAGGTTCTCCGAGTACGCGGGCAGGTCGGTGTCGGGCGCCGCCGAGAGATCGACCCCGAACCGGCTCGGGCTCTCCATCGGCAGCGGCGCCGGCTGCACAACGCCGTCCTGCTCCATCAGCATGGCGTTGCGGAAAAACTGGACCGTCACGCCGCGATGCTGGAACGGCTCGGAGATGGGCGCGCCGAGATAGAACCAGCCCTCATGGTTGTCGAACCACGCGCCGAACGCGCCGGAGATGCTGAAGCCGGTTTCCTCGCTGAAACGTCCGCCCTCGTTGGCGACCTCCGCCTGGCGGTCGGTCGAGTTCACGCCGGGCAGGGTGCGGGCGGCGCGCCGGTCGCCGGCGACGCGGCGGCCGTCGGCGCGGGTGACGTCACGGTCGATGTTCAACTCGCGGCCGCCGATCGGCTGGAGCCGGACCGTCGGGTCGTCCGTCCACTGGAACTCGGGCATGTATTGGAAAATGCCTCGCTCGAACGCCTGGCTGTAGTAGCCGTTCGGCGCGAGGTACGGCTCGGAGATCGGGTTGCCGTAGACGGAGGCGGTGCCGTTGGCGCGCCAGTAGTCGAGCATCGTGCCGCGCAGCGTGTGCCCGGTTTCCGGCACCACCACCGCCAGTTCTGTCTGCCCCATGTCCGGCGGCAGCAGCTCCGGGGCGATTTCCGGCTTGTCGGTAACCGCGCCGTCCGTGCCGTCGGTGCGGTTGGCCAGCGCGGCCGGTTGGGCCAGCCCCATTCCCAGCAACAGCGCGAGGGCGATGAGCAACGCCCGGATTCCGGTGTGCGCGGCCGGTTGGGTCAACGCGTGCATCGACGTGATTCTCCTTCTCCACGGCAGGACGTGGCGACGCGCACAGGAGCGCGCTCCTGTTTCGGCATACGCGCGCGGCGCCGGTCTGGATGTGCGGGGTAGTTCGTTGCGCCTCGAGTCGGCCTCAGGCGCGGGTGTGCCGAACGGTGTTGATCCGGTCGCGGAATCCGGAAGCGGCGGCACGCGCGGCCTCGGCGACATCGTCGCCAGATGACGCGTACATGATGCCACGCGAGACCGAGCAGAGCACGCCCGTCCCGTCCGGGCGCAGCGCCGCGGCGAGCGATGCGTCGAGATCGCCTCCCTGTGCGCCGATACCCGGCAGCAGGATCGGCAAATCCGGCGCCTCCTGGCGAACCTCGCGCAACTGGTCCGGGTAGGTCGCGCCGCCCACAAGTCCGATGGTGGCCGGGTAGGTCTCGTTCCACGCGGCCGCGCGGCGCGCGACATACCGATAGATCG
>JAEVYR010000359.1 GCA_023392645.1 Chloroflexota bacterium
ACCCGATCCACCGCGAGGAGGCGCGCAAGGCGACCGAGCGGGCGGCGGTTCTGCTCGAAAACGACGGCCTGCTGCCGCTCGATCCGGACCAGCTCAGCCGGGTAGCGGTGATCGGCCCGCTGGCCGACTCGAAGCGCGACACGCTCGGTCCGTGGTGCTTCGACTTCGACCTCGGCGAGACCGTCACCGTGCTGGAGGGGCTGCGCCACCGCGCCGGTCACATCCAGTTCGACCACGCGCCGGGCATTCGGCCCGCCCAGCGGACCTACCCCTCGATGTTCGATATGTGGCAGGGCAATGCGCCGCAGGACCCCGAAAACTTCGACGACGAGGCGGAGCTGGCGCGAGCGGTCGACCTCGCCCGGACAGCCGAGGTTGCCGTCGTCGTCGTCGGGGAGTGGCAAAACATGATCGGCGAGAACGCCTCACGGGCGTCGCTCGATCTCCCCGGCCGCCAGCTGGAGCTGCTGCAAGCCGTCCACGCCACCGGCACGCCGGTGGTGCTGCTGGTGATGAACGGGCGACCGCTCGACCTCTCCTGGGCGGCCGAGCATGTTCCCGCGATCCTCGACATCTGGTACCCCGGCACCCGCGGCGGCGAGGCGGTTGCGAGCCTGCTCTTCGGCGACGTCGCGCCGGGCGGACGACTGCCCTTCACCTGGCCGCGCTCGGTCGGGCAGGTGCCGATGATCTACAACCACGCCGTCTCGCACGATCCGAACAAGCAGAACCGCCGCTACTGGGACGAAGAGAGCACGCCGCTCTATCCATTCGGCCACGGTTACACCTACGGCGAAACGGGGTTCCGAAACCTCGCGCTCGACCGCGATCGGGTCGCGATTGGCGAGTCGCTGACAATCACCGTGGAGGTTTTCAACAGCGGCAATCGCGACGCCGAGGAGGTGGCTCAGCTCTACATCCACCAGCAAGGTGGCACGTCGTCGCGACCGGTGCGCGAGCTGAAAGGCTTCCAGCGCGTCTCGCTGGAGCCGGGCGAAACGCAAACGCTGTCGTTCACGCTCGGCCCCGACGAGCTGCGCTACTGGAATGCGGCCGCGCGCGGCTGGGTCCAGGACGCCGCGACATTCGACGTCTGGGTCGGCGGCGATTCCACCGCCGAACTCCACGCCACCTTCACCGTCACGGATTCGTAGGGCGGAGCCCAGTCCAGCGGCCGTTTTTTGCGAGATTCGGATGATCTGTGGGCTATGTCAACGCGTAGTGCCGCCCCTGTGGCGGCTTTTACGACGGCCGGCACTGCACGTCGCTTTCGCTTCGGATTCAAGCGAAGTCCGTTTTACGCGGATTGAACTGCCCCATCGGGAGCAAGCACAGGTCCCCGCGGAGGTTCACTCCGCGGAGACTTGCGGGCGGCGCGGTCAAGTGTCGGTGGGTTCCGCCGACTCGGCAACCTCGGCGCCGGCGCGATCGTACCGGTAGATCGAGATGAACTCCTCGACCCGGTCGCGCGCGATGTCGTCGTGGTACTGCTCGGGCGGCGACTTCATGAAATAGCTCGACGGGGCGAGCAGTGCGCCGCTGACGTTGTTGTTCAATGCGAGCTTGGCGCAGCGGACGGCATCGATCACGACGCCGGCGCTGTTGGGGCTGTCCCAAACCTCGAGCTTGAGCTCGACACTCAGCGGCACGTCGCCGAAGGTCGTGCCCTCCAGCCGGATTTGCGCCCACTTCCGATCCTTCAGCCAGGGCACGTGATCGCTCGGACCGACATGGACGCTGTCCGCGGGCACGTCGTAGTCGAGCTGGCTGGTGACGGCGTTCGTCTTGGAAATCTTCTTGGATTCGAGGCGGCTCCGTTCGAGCATGTTGAGGAAATCGGTGTTGCCGCCGAAGTTAAGCTGGTAGGTGTTATCGATGCGGACACCCCGATCGGCGAAGAGCCGCACGAGATTCCGGTGGGTGATGGTGGCGCCGACCTGGCTCTTGATATCGTCGCCGATGATCGGCAGGCCCTTTTCCATGAAGCGACGCTGCCAATAGTCCTCGCGACCGATGAAAACCGGGATGCAATTGACGAAGGCGCACCCGGCCTCAAGAATCTGCTCGACGTACCACTTGGTCGCCATTTCCGACCCGACGGGCAGGTAGCTGATCACCACGTCGGTATCCGTCTCGCGCAACACCTTCGCGACGTCGACCGTGCTGCCCTCCGCCTTGGGGATGATCTCGGAGAGGTACGTACCCAGACCGTCGTGGGTCATGCCGCGGTGAACCGGCACGTCGAGATGCGGCACGTCGGAGAATTTGATCGTGTTGTTGGGCTCGGCCCAGATCGCCTCGCCGAGGTCTTTGCCGACCTTGCGGGCATCGATGTCGAAGGCGGCGCTGAACTCGATGTCGCGAATGTGGTACCCGCCGAGGTTGACATGCATCAACCCGGGGACGAACTCGTCCTCCGGGGCGTTCCTGTAGTATTCGACGCCCTGCACAAGCGCGGACGCGCAGTTGCCGACGCCGATGATGGCGACGCGAATCTTGTCCCTGCTGGTCGAACCGCGACGCAAATCCGTCTCATACCCGTAGCTCATCGGGTTTCCTC
>JAEVYR010000238.1 GCA_023392645.1 Chloroflexota bacterium
CCCCCAAGCCGATTTCAGGAAAGGACGGTACCTGCATGACCGCCGAGATCCAAAAGGACGCGGAGACGCGCATGCGCAAGGCCATGGATGCCTTGCACAACAACCTCGCGACGATCCGCACCGGGCGCGCCACGCCCGCGCTGCTCGATCGCATCCACGTCGATTACTACGGCACGTCGACGCCGCTCAATCAGCTCGCCGGAATCTCGGCGCCTGAATCGCGCATGCTGGTGATCCAGCCGTGGGACCGCGGCAGCATGGGTCCGATCGAGAAGGCGATCATGCAGTCCGATCTCGGGCTGACGCCGAACAACGACGGCCAGGTGATACGCATCAACATCCCGGCCCTGACCGAGGAGCGACGCAAGCAACTCGTCAAGGTCGTGCACCAAACCGTTGAGGAAGGCAAGATTGCCGTCCGCAACATCCGTCGCGACGCCGTCAGCCAGCTTCGAAAGCAGCTCAACGACAAAACGATTTCAGAGGATGACGAGCGACGCTCGGCCGAGGAAATCGACACCCTGTCGAAGAAGTACGTCGACGAGGCGGACAAGATCGGCAAGGACAAGGAACAGGAAGTCCTCGAGGTCTAGGGATGTCCGCCACGCATTCGCACGCACTATCCCGCCAGCAGTCCGATATGCTCACCGAGCCCGCGAACCGCGCGCCGATCGATCCCGCGCGAGTGCCACGGCATGTTGCCATCATCATGGATGGCAACGGCCGGTGGGCCAGTCAGCGCGGGCTCGCTCGTCTGGAGGGGCACGAGGCCGGCACCGAGAACATCCGTCGCATCACCCACGCGGCGGGCGAGCTCGGTATCCGCTACCTCACGCTTTGGGCATTCTCCGCCGAGAATTGGCGGCGACCGAAAGAGGAAGTCGAGGGGATCCTCAACATCCTCAGCCGTGCCATCGAAACCGAAACCGATGAGTTGCATCGGCAGGGCGCGCAACTTCGCCATATTGGCGACCTCGGCTCGCTCTCGCCGGACCTGCGCGACGCGATCCAGGGTGCCATCGCGAAGACGCGAGACAACGACAAGCTCATCCTGACCCTCGCGTTCAACTACGGCGGTCGGCAGGAGCTGCTTCGCGCGATCCGTGACATCGTCGCCTCGGGCGTGTCGCCGGAGGCGATCGACGAAGAAATGGTCGAGCGGCATCTTTACACCCGCGATATCCCCGACCCCGATCTCATCATTCGCACCTCCGGGGAATACCGTCTCAGCAACTTCCTTTGCTGGCAGGGCGCCTATTCCGAGCTGCATTTCTGCAACACGCTCTGGCCGGATTTCGCGCCGGCCGACCTCGAGGCGGCCGTCCGCGATTACGCCTCGCGTGAGCGACGGTTCGGCGCCGTTTCGGCTGTCGAGCCTGACTAGAGAGGGACCGTCCTGCGTACCAGGGTCATCTCGTCCGTCGGCGTGATCGCGGTCGGCGTCATCGGCGCCGTGGTGGGCGGCGCCGTTTTCGCCGCGATCATGGCTGCGATCGGGCTCGGCGCCTACCACGAGCTCTCGCGCATGACTCCCCGAATCGGGCTTGGCTACCAGCTCGCGTGGCCGGGATACGGCGTCATCTTCCTCGGCGCCGCGCTCGCCCTGCTCAGCCGCGACGCGTGGACGATCGCCGCGATGGCCGCAATCGCGATGCTGCTGCCAACCCTGTTGATCTTCCGGATGGACATTTCGTCGGAGAGTTTCGCCGCGTGGCTCGCCACCCTGGCCGCCGGCGCGTACATCGGCTTTCCGGTGTTCGCGGCGATCGCCATGCGCCAAAGCGCCGGCGATCTCGACGTCGGCTGGGCCAGCGATCTCGGCGAGGCGTTTTCGACTGGCGACACATCGATGGCGCTCGGCATGGCCTGGACGATGCTCGCGATTCTCGTCACGTGGCTGGCGGACACCTTCGCGCTCTTCGTCGGCCGAGCGATCGGCCGCACGCCGCTCATCCCGCATATCAGTCCGAAAAAGACGCTGGAAGGCGCCATTGGCGGGTTCCTCGGCGGCGTGATCGCCGTCGTGCTGATCACGCTTCTGCTCGGGATCCCCGATGTCTCCATCCCGCTCGCGATCGGCATCGGCGTCCTGCTCAGTGTCGTGGGAATCTGCGGCGACCTGATGGAGTCGTTCATCAAGCGGTCCGCCGGCGTGAAGGACAGCGGCGCGCTGATCCCCGGCCATGGCGGCGTCTTCGATCGCGTCGATGCGCTGCTGCCCACCTTCCTCGTCGCGTGGGTGCTGTTGCAGGCCGTCTCGGCGTAAACCTCGACGCGAAGGGATTCCACATGGTCACACGCATCGCCTTGCTGGGCTCCACCGGTTCCGTTGGTCGCCAGACGCTGGATGTCATCGAGCGGCATCCCGACACGTTCGAGGTCGTGGCACTCGCCGCGGGGAAGAATCTCGACCTCCTGCGCGAGCAGGTTCGCCGCCATCGCCCGAAGCTCGTCGTGTCGACAGCGCCAGCGAGCGACTTCGTCGGCATCGAATCGCTACAGACGCCCGATGGCCTCGAAGCGGCGGCGACGCGAACCGATGTCGATCTCGTCGTCTTCGCGACATCGGGCCACGACGCCATACCGGCGACGATGGCGGCGATCGCGGCGGGCAAGCACGTGGCGCTGGCGAACAAGGAAGCGATCGTTTGCGCCGGCGATGTCATCATGCCGCTCGCGCGAGCCCACGGCGTCACCATCCGGCCGATTGACAGTGAGCACAGTGCCATCTGGCAGGCGCTGGCGTCCGGACCATCAGCGAGCGTCAGCCGGATCATCCTGACGGCCTCCGGTGGACCGTTTCGCACCACCCCGGCCGAAGCGCTGGCGCGGGTCACCTACGAGCAGGCGCTCAAGCATCCGAACTGGAACATGGGCGCGAAAATCACGGTGGACTCCGCCACGCTCGCCAACAAGGGCCTGGAGGTGATCGAGGCGCACCACCTGTTCGACACGCCGATCGATCGCATCGACGTCGTGGTGCATCCCGAGCAGATCATCCATTCGCTGGTTGAGTACGAAGACGGCAACACCCTCGCTCAATTGAGCAATCCGGACATGCGCCTTCCGATCCAGTACGCCCTGACCTGGCCCGGCCGCCTCCCCTTCCCCGCGAAGCCACTCGACCTTCCCGCAATCGCCGGCCTGAGTTTCGAGCCGCCCGATGTCGAACGGTTCCCCGCCCTGCGGATCGCTCGCGAGGCCGGCACGGCGGGCAAGACCTACCCGACCGTCTACAGCGCCGCCGATGAGATCGCCGTGGAGGCGTTCGCGCACGGTCGCATCCGCTTCGTCGACATTCCCGGCGTGATCGAAGCGACGCTCGCGGCCCACGACGCCGCGACCGTGGCGTCGCTGGACGATGTTCTGGACGCCGACACCTGGGCCCGCCGGGAAGCGACGACACACGTCAACGCCGGGCGGTAAAAAAAACCCTCGCCCATTGCTGTCGTGCCTGTCAGCAGATCGCGGCCGGCCGTGCCGGCTCCGAATTCCGGCGGCTCGGCCGGCGACCCCGACCCCGGAACGGGCGCCGCACCCACCTCGCGGCGTCTCTTTCTCGACACCAGTCAATCAAGCAGCAGCGCAAATGCTCGAAATGTGCTCGAGGCCACATGTGCGGCACCCGTTCCGCGTTGTCTCCGTACCCGTGCTCCCGGCAAGCGCCTACGTGCGATGCTTTGCCGAAAGCATCATCTCGTGAGCGAGCGATCCGACACTCCACCCCCTGGAGCACCCCACGATGGCAACGAAGGAGCTGGTCCAGCAGCCGGTAAACGGCGATTCCGCGGCAGACGGCAACCTCGCCTGGGTTGACGAGATCCCGGAGGGTCGACGACGGCATCTTCGCATCTGGCTATGGACCGGGGCCGTGCTGACGGCGGCCACGCTGGTGATCGGCGGGATCACGCGCCTGACGGAATCCGGTTTGTCGATCGTCGATTGGGATCCAATCGTCGGGGCGATTCCACCCCTGTCGGATGCGGACTGGCACGAGGCGTTCGCCCGCTACCGGCAATACCCCGAATACGTGAAGCTGCGGCCGGACATGACGCTGTCGGAATTCAAGTTCATCTATTTCTGGGAATACCTGCACCGGATGATGGGCCGCCTGATTGGGATGGTCTTCCTGGTTCCCTTCATTTGGTTCTGGATCCGCGGGTATTTCCCCGGGCCGCTTGTCCGGCGCGTGCTGGCGCTCTTCGCGCTCGGCGGCCTGCAGGGCCTGATGGGCTGGTACATGGTGCGCAGTGGCCTGGTCGACCGGCCTGACGTGAGCCATTACCGACTGGCGGCACACCTGCTGCTGGCGATGACGATCTTCGGCGCCTGCGTCTGGTTCGCGAACGACCTCCTGGCTCGCTCCCCGGTAGCCATTGGACCGAACGACCGCCGGTTCATGATGCGATCTCTCGCCGGTCTCGGCCTGCTGCTGGTCGCCCAGATCTTCTGGGGCGCGCTCGTCGCCGGCCTGAAAGCAGGGTTCATCTACCCCACATTCCCCTTGATGGATGGCAGCCTGCTGCCACCCAATGGCTGGTGGCAGGAGCCGTGGCCAATCAACCTCGTCGAAAACATGGCGACGGTCCAGTGGGTCCACCGCGTCCTCGCGACCGTGCTGCTGGCGAGTGCGATCGCCTTCGCCGTCGCGCTGCGACGATCCTCCGAGCTCGCGCCGCTCCGTCGCTGGTGCGTGGCGCTCGCGGGCCTGATCGTCGTGCAGTACGGTCTCGGCGTCACGACCTTGCTGACCCACGTCAAGACGCCCATCGCGGTGGCGCACCAATTGACAGCGCTGCTCATAGTTGGCGTCATGGTGATTCTGCTGCACCAGGTTGTGTACGCCACCTCGCGTCCGGCGCAGTCGGCTCCGGCGGCGTCGCCACACCGGTGATCGTCACGATCCCGCTCGCGACCTGATACGATACGAGCACCGTGCAGCGCGCACCCCAACGCCTCAGGAAGGTCTGTGCATGGCCAAATCCGGACGTGACACGGTCGCGACCGATCGTTCATCCAACGCGCTCGGCTCTCCGTAGTGAGAAGTGAGGAGCGGCCTCGCCATGCCCCGAGCGGCGCGGACTGGGCGGACCGGTCCGTCGCCACTCCGGACCAGAAGCTCGATCGCGACCTGATCCGGCGTGTCGCCGCCCGGGACGATACCGCGCTCGCGGCGCTGTACGACCGCTACGCCCTGCAGGTGCACGGGCTCGCGCTGTCGATCCTTCGCGATCCGGCACTGTCGGAGGAGGCGACACACGACGTGTTCCTGCGCCTGTGGGAACGCCCGGATGCGTATGATCCCGCGCGTGGGTCATTTGCCGGTTGGCTGTTTCGGGTCGCGCGAAACCGCTCGATCGATCTTCTCCGTCGCCGCCGGGAACTGTCGATCGGCGACCCGGACATGGACCACCTGGGGTGGATCGCCGATCCGAATCCGAACCCCGAGGAGCAGGCGCTCAGCGGACTCCGGCGCCAGGAAGTGCTGAACGCGCTCGACGCGCTGCCGGCGGACCAGCGCGTGCTGCTGGAGATGGCGTACTACACCGGTCTCAGTCAACGCGAGATCGCCGAGCAACTCGAACGTCCGCTCGGCACCGTCAAGTCACAAATCCGCTCGGCGATGCGACGCCTCGCCGAGCGCCTGGTGGGGACAGACGCGCCACCAATCGAGAGAACGTAATGGCCAGGGACCGCACCAACCACACGCGCGAGTCGGATCACCACCCCAGCGACGCCCTGCCAGCGTACGCCCTGGCCGCGCTGGATGCCGACGAGCGCGACGCGATCGAGGCGCATCTCGCCGGTTGCGCATCCTGCCGCGC
>JAEVYR010000562.1 GCA_023392645.1 Chloroflexota bacterium
AACCGGAGCCGACGCCGACACAGCCGGCGATCGAGCCGGCCAACCCGACGACCCTTCCGGAGGTGACGGCGCCGACGGAGGACGAGCCGCCACTGATCGAACCGATCGGAGGCAGTACAGTTGAGAACGAAACACATGGGTGAGTCATCGCCCGGGAGTGTGTGTGTGATGTGCGAGAACTTGACGATTCTTTGGACAGGACGCCGGTTGTGACGTCGCCCGACCTTGGTGTGCCGCGGGCGCTGCTGGACGGCAAGCGGATCGTGCTCGGCGTGACGGGCGGGATCGCCGCCTACAAGGCCGCGGATCTCGCCAGCTATCTCGTGCAGCAGGGTGTATCGCTGCGTGTGGCGATGACCGATGCGGCGATGCGCTTCGTCGGTCCCATGACGTTCGAGGCGATGACGAAGCAGCCGGTCTACACGAGTGTGTTCGACGGCTGGGGTGACGGCGAGGCGGGTCACGTCACGCTCGCCTCGACCGCCGACGCAGTGCTGGTGGCGCCGGCGACGGCGGACACGATCGCGGCGATGGCGCAGGGCTTCGCGCGGGACATGCTGACCGCGGTGTTGCTCGGCACGAGCGCACCGATCGTGGTGGCGCCGGCGATGGAGCATCACATGTGGCATCACCCCGCCACGCAGGCGAATGTCGCGCTGCTGCGCGAGCGGGGCGTGGCGATCGTCGAGCCGGAATCGGGCCGCCTCGCCTCCGGTGCCTCGGGTGATGGTCGCCTCGCGCGCCGGGAGGCGATCGTGGCGGCCATCCGGGGTGTCCTGGCGAGGTCCGGCCCGCTGTCGGGGCTGCGCGTGGTCGTCTCGGCGGGCGGAACCCACGAAGCGATCGATCCGGTTCGTTTCATCGGCAATCGTTCGTCGGGGCAGATGGGCGTCGCCATCGCCGAAGCGGCGTTCGACGCTGGCGCGACGGTGACGACCGTGGTCGGGCCGACCGTGACCACGCCGCCGTCCGTCGGCGATTCGGTACAGATCGAATCGGCGCGCGAGATGGCCGATGCGGTCGAGGCGGCCTGTCAGCATGCCGACGTGTTGGTTATGGCGGCGGCGGTGGCCGATTTTCGTCCAGAATCCGCGGCGACCTCGAAGATCAAGAAGGGACCCGGCACCGACGCGCCGGTGATCGCGCTGACGCGCAATCCCGATATCCTCGCCGGCGTGGACGTGCCCGGCCTCGTCAAGATCGGATTCGCCGCCGAGACCGACGACCTGCTGGCCAACGCCGCCGACAAGCTGCGCCGCAAGGGGTTGGCGATGATCGTCGCCAACGACGCGGTCGCGACGATCGGCAGCGGCAAGAGCCAGGCGACGCTGCTGTATCGCGAGGGCGAGCCCGAGCCGTTGCCAGCGATGCCGAAGGTCGAGCTTGCGCGAGTGATCATCGAGCGGGTCGGCCGGCTGTGGCGCGAGGCGACCGATGCTTGACCAGGCCTACCAGCGCCGCCGCCAGCGGATATCGGAGCAGCGATCCTATGCGGTCGCGATCGTGGCGCTCAACGTGTACGCCGCGATCGCCGCGGTGATCGTCTTGCGCACGGTGCTGGTGGCGCTCGGCGCGACGCAGAGCATCTGGATGGGGCGGTTCATCGAGCGAGTCCTGGGCCGCGTGACCGGGCCAATGGAGATGCTGCCGGGCGCCACTCGTGAGATCATCGGTCCGTTCACGATGGTCGACATCTCGCTGCTGGGGCTCGTGTTGCTGTTTCCGCTCGGCGTGGTCGCCACGGGTGGTACGATCAGACGACGACTCGATTGAGTGAGCGATTTTGGGAGAGTAGCATCATGATGAAGAACCTTGCGCGAGGAGTCCTTGGTCTCGTGCTGACCGCGGCGGCGACCTGGCTGACGAACTACATCGTCGACCAGATCTTCGGTCCCGATCCGGAGTCGGAGAACGCCTGAGCCGGGGTTGAGGCACGTGGATTGGCACCGGACGAGCGAGACTCGTCCGGTGCCGTCGTTCCCGGGAGAGAGCACGTGACGAACGAGCGGGACGATTATGAACCGAGCATCGTCCGGCCCGGGGACCGCCTGCTGGCGATCGCGAACCCGGCGACACGGCGCGACGTTCGCCAGATCATCGGAGCGCTTCGGCATGCGGCTCCGGACGGCGTGACGATCGATACCCACATCACGCGGCGCGCGGGACAGGCGCGCGAGCTGGCGGAGCAATACGGAAGCGGCGCGCGGCTGCTGGTCGCGATCGGCGGCGATGGCACGGTGGGTGACGTTGCCGCCGCCGCCGTGGATCACGCCATTCCGCTGGCGATCCTGCCGGGCGGATCGACGAACATCATCGCTCGCGAGCTGGGCATTCCGTCCGATCCGGCGGCTGGCGCGGCGCTCATCTTCGGCCAGCATCGGCTTGTGACGATGGATGCGGGCGTTTGCGGCGATCGCATCTTCCTGCACATGGTCGGGGCGGGGTTCGACAGTCGTTTTTTCGCCCGCAGCAACCAGGCGCTCAAGCGGAAGTTCGGCTGGCTGGCCTACCTGCCAGCGGCGACGCGCACCCTGTTCGACAAGCCGGTCGAGACCCGCGTGGTGGTGGACGGCGACGAGGTACGAGCGATCACGACGATGGTGCTCGTGGCCAATGGCCCATCCGTGATCCACCCGTCGCTGCGGATCGCTTCGGAAATTTCCGTATCGGATGGCGTGTTCGATGTGTTCATGATCACCGCTCGCTCCGGCGCCGAAAAGGCGGGGGTGCTGGGACGAATGTTCACCCGACAGATCGACGCGTCACCTCACGTGATCCGGCTGCGAGGTCGGGAGGTCGTGATCGAGACCGATCCGCCGTTGCCGGTGCAGTTCGACGGCGATGTCGATGGCGAAACACCGGTGCAACTGCGCATGCTGCCCGGTGCCGTGCGCCTCGTGGTGCCGCCGGGGCCGTGATTCGTTGACTAGTTGATCGTTCAGGTGGCCAACGAAAATAACCTGGCCGGTGGCCGCCCAACGGGTTTTCTCGGAACGACGGCGTCCCTCGGGCGGCCTGATTTCGGCGCATACGCGGCCGGCTGAGGGTCTGGATCGATCAGTCAGCCCAGATGGCTAAGTTTTCGGGTATGGGCTCCGTTGGCCAGGTGACGTCGACGTCGAGCCGGGTGCGCGCTCCCTGCGGTCGGGCCGTATGGGCGGCCCGCGACGCACGGCCGCCACGACAGAGCTTCACAATGCATCGCCGGTTGACCATCGCATCAGGAAGCGTCGGCAAGAAAACGGGCCACGGATGATTCCGTGGCCCGGGAGTTTCTGTCGCTGATGCGGATGCGCTTACCCGGATCGTTCACGAACGCTTCCCAGGGAATGCGGCTCCCGCGCGGGAGGGCATTGATCGCGCGTTCGCGGGATTCCCGTTGCGCTGGTGCGCTCGCTCAACGCCTGGGCCGAGCGCAGCGAAGGCATCTCCGCTACGCCATCGTGAGCACTCCAGGTCAGCTGGTGGGAGCGCAGGAACCTTCGTCGGCCTTGAGGATGTAGTAGGCCTCGCCCGGCTCATAGCCCATGTTGAACGCCGGCGTGCCGCACGAGTTGAGGAACATCGTGTTGGCGCCAGACGTCGTGTAGACCTCGAATTCCGACCCGGTGAAGAAGGCGGTCGTTTCGCCGGCGGCGATATCGCCCTCGAACACCGGAGCGCCGTCGGCGGTGACAGACACATAGATGTCACTGGCGGCCGTGACCGCGATGCTGGTCACGAAGGAGCCATTGGTGGGAGCCGCGGCCTCGGTCTGGACCTGCTCGGTTTCCACCGGCTCGATCGCTTCCTCAACCTGCTCGGTTTCGGCGGGCTGCGTGGCGGGTTCTTCCTGCGCGGCGAGCTGGTTGTCGCCCTCGCTGGCTGGTTGTGTCCGGCCGGTTGCGACTCGCTCGTCGGCGGTGGTCGGAGCGACCTCCGGCGTCGGCGATGGGGTTGCTGTCGGGGTGGGGGGAGACTCGGTGGGCATGGCGATGTCGTTCGCGAACGGCGTCACCGTGGCGACGATTTCCGTCGCGGCAGGCTCCTCGGAGGGAGGCTGGACGAAGGCGCTGTAGCCCCAGGCGAAGACGATGGCGCTCAGTACCACGGAAAACGCGATGATCGCGAAGTTGGGGGCCCAGTGGGACGGCATATTGACGGGCGGAACGGCCGCGACGCCGGGTGTGGTGCGAACATCGTCGCCACCGCGCGCCTCCTCGAACGACGAGAGGAGCCGCGAGGGGTCGAGGTCGAGATACATCGCGTAGTTGCGCACGATGCCCCGCTGATAGATCAGCGGCGGGAGCGCGGCGAAGTTTTCGTCCTCAAGCGCGGCGAGGTGGTTCCGGTTGATCCGCGTCGCCTGCTCGGCTTCTTTCAGCGTGACGCCCTTGTGGGCGCGCGCCTGCTTGAGGGTTTCTCCAAAGTTGGCCATAGGCGGTCCAATGGCTCCATGTCTGTTGGGCGCGGGTCGGGAGCTCATGGGGCGCGGCGTGTGCCTGGACGGCACACATCCATGTCAACTGGCCTGGTGGCCGTCGCCATGAGAGACACGAGTGGAATGCGGTGCCGAAGCGATGGTGTCCCTCCCCCACAAACTGCCTCCAGTGTACCCCGAAAATGTGCCGATTTGGCTGGCACCGTCGACGAGTTCGTATTTTGCTCGTACGTACAAGCCATGCTCTCGCTCACTCCCCGGATGCCTTGCGCGCGGCCGGCCGGTTCCTGGCGATGAGCTCGTCCATGCGCGGGGTGCGCACCTGATCATGCTCCTCGTCGAGGTCGAGCCGCAAGTGGTCGGCCGGCATCCACCAGCAGCCGATGGCACTGACGCAGGCGAGATCGTCTTCGTTGACCATGCGTCGATGGGTGAAGGCCCATTCGTTGGTGCACCAGCCGCGGGTGCCGCCATCGGCGCTGCGGAAGCTGCGGCAGGTGCGACACTCGCGAGGGATTTCCGGCGCGACGTCGATCCGGCGGTCGATCAGCTCGGAGCTACGCTCGACGGCGTCCCGCACGTCCAGCCGGTCACCGTCGATGTCGGGCAGGGTCGATTCCGGATCGAGCGCCATCGGGGCGTGCCCATCCGGAAAAGGGGCAGCTTGCTCCGATTGCGGATAGCGCGAGGATCGGAAGTAGCTTTCTCGCGGCGAGGTGGCGTCGGGCTGACGTGAGGTCGCGATCTCGCCACGCGGGTCGGTCCGGCGTGCGGCGCCGATGACGCGGTCATCGTCGAAGAGCGCGTCATCGATGTCGGGCAGCTCGGCTGTCAGGCGCGGTCGCGATCGGGACACCGGGGCCGGGCGAACCGGCATGCCGGCGACATCCCATGCGCCGCCGGCGCGCTCGGAGGCCGGCACGGGGGCCGGTACTGGCGCGGGAGCGGGAGCGGAGAAGTCTTCCGCGGAGATCGTCGGCCTGGCCGTGTCCCGCCTGGGCAGAAGGTCGTCCTCTGGCCACGCTGAAGCCTGCTGGGCGACGGCCTCACGATCTGTCCACGCCGGCGTCCGGGCCGCGGGCGTGGTGTCGTTCCACGCTGGCTCCGCCTCGTCGTAGATCAGGTCATCGTCGTGCCTGCGGTGCGTCCACTGGTGACCATGATCCCACGGGATCGGATCCGGATCATAGTCGCGTCGGTCTGCATCGAACTCGGCGGCGAACGGCTCGTTCTCAACGCCGTACGGCTCGTCCGCATCCCATTCGTCGTTCGATGCGGCATGTCGGGTGATCATGGCGTCGTCGTGGACCTGATCGGTCGAGCGGCGACCGAATCCGAGTCGGTGCAACCATCCGGTTCGGCGGCGCGCTGGTTCATCGACGTTGGCATCGTCGTCCCAGTCGGAGTCGTCTTCCTCCCAGGAGGCTTCCTCGTCCGCCCAGGATGTGGCGGCCATGCCGGTGCCATCGTCCTCATCCCACGCGACGGCATCGTCTTGCCACCCGTCATCTTCGGGCTCGTCCGCCCACGATTCGGGATTGTCGTCGACCTCGAGCCAGACGGATTCGTCGCGCATCGAATCGGTCGGCAGCTCGCGTGTCACCGGCTCGTCGTATGCGTCGATCGGCTCACGGGCAGGAGACGAGGTATCGGCTTCGTGCCATCCGATGCCTGGCTCCGGCGCGGCAGCGTTCGGTGCGGGCAGGTAATCGGCGCGACGGAGCGGCGGGGCGGGCGCCTGCTTGGTTTCGCGAATTTTGCGCGCCCGCTGGAGGACGTGTTCATAGGCGGTGAGCCGGTCCTGGTCGATCTCCGGCAACGGAGCGGCCTCGGCAGGCGGCTCGGGAGCGGGCGCCGACGCTGACACCGGTTCGGGCCGATGGCGCTGGCCGGGCATGTCGAAATCGGGATCGATTGCCGGGATGGTGTCGAAACGATCCTCGGTGACGATGCCGCGCTGGCGGACCTCCTCGCGCGGAACAGGCGCGGTTCGCACGGGAAGCATGCCCGCGGCAAAGTCGCGATCGGAGAACCGCTGCTGCCGTGTGATGACACGGTCCGGAGTCGCCATTTCGTCGATGTCGTCGTCTGCAACAACATCATCTTGCGGCGTGGCCTGACGCCGGCTGGAGAACCGTTGCCGGGCGTGGGCGAGGGCGTCGCGGTTCCCGCGGGCCATCAGGCGCGCGCGTTCTTCCTGGTCGCGGTGGGCGGCATCGTTGGAGTCGGGTGACTGGCTGCGTTGGGCCACGGGGCGATCGCGGACCACCCGATCTTCGGCGGGGACAGGCTTGTTGGAAGGGATGGAGACGGAGGTGACCTCATCCTCCCGATCGTTGCCGGGAAGATCGGCGGCCGCGTCCAGCGAGGCATCGTCCTCGAGACGGCTCTGGAACAGGTCGCCGCCCCAGGTGTTGCGGCAGGCGAGCTCACCGGCGCGAACCAGCAGCTTCACCCCGGAATTCAGCTGCCGTTTCGGGTGGGTGCACCACCCGTTGCCGGGCATGCCGGCATCCTGAAAGAAGCGGCAGTTTGCGCATTTTCGTTGCTGCCCAGCCATGGCAAGCGACCCCTCCGTATCGCGCGTCCCCGGTTTTTCGGCAACACGACCTCCCAAGCGACTACCCCCACGGCATCGCTTATGGCCCACGGTGAACTGTTGGGCTGGAGACCTGGCTCCGTTTCGTTCCGATTGTAGTCGGCTGCCGACAGGTTGTCTACAAGGCACCGATGGTGGTGTCGCATGTACGGCCAGTCTGTCCGGCCACCTGAGAGTTATACGTACAGTGCGTTCAAATCGCCGAATCGGCAGGTCGAGCCGCGCGTGGCGAGAAAGTATTGTGTCTAAAAGTCACAGGTGCGGCCATTGTTGAGCGAAGAAGTGACCAAAGCTACACTCATCGCATCGACGCCGGCCTGGCTTGCATGCTGGCGCTAGTCGCGAAGGGAAAACGGGCGATGCTCATCCTCAGTCGAGAAGACGTTCGAGCGTTGGTGCCGATGCCGGATGCTATCGAGCTGATGAAGGTGGCTTTCCGCGAGCTGTCGGCGGGGCGGGCGGAATCGCCGCTGCGCTCCAGCGTGCCGGTCGAGGACGGCGCCGTGATGTTGCTGATGCCGGCGTTCGTGCCGGCCGAAGGCGCGCTTGGGTTCAAGATGGTTTCGGTGTTCGAGGGCAACCGGGACAAGGGGTTGCCGACGATCTCGGCGATGGTCTGCCTCGTCGACGAGTCGACCGGGGAGCCCTCCGCGATCATGAACGGTGCCTACCTCACCGCGCTCCGCACGGGCGCGGTGTCCGGTGCGGCGACGGATCTGCTGGCGCGACACGATTCGAAGAATCTCGTCGTCATCGGCGCGGGCGCGCAGGGCGTGACGCAGGCGGCGGCGGTCGCGGCGGTGCGGCCGATCGAGCGCATCACCGTTGTCGACATGTTCGAGGAGTCGCTCGGGCGATTTCGCGATGCCATTGCGAACGACTGGCCCGAGCTGACCGATCGGGTCGAAACCACCACGGATGCCTCGGTGGTGCGCGACGCGGATGTGATCTGCACGGCGACCACTTCGCGCAAGCCGGTGTTTGCCGACAGCGATGTGCGACCCGGCACGCATATCAACGCGATTGGCGCGTTTACGCCGGAGATGCAGGAGCTGCCGCCGGAACTGGTGGCGCGGGCGTCGATCGTCGTTGACCAGGTGCATGCCGTGCTGGAGGAGGCCGGCGATTTCATCAAGCCGATCGAGGCCGGCACGCTCGACCGCGCCCGCGTGACCCGCGAGCTGGGCCAGCTCGTCGCCGGGGAGGTGCCGGGGCGGACGTCCGACGACGAGATCACGCTGTTCAAGTCGGTGGGCAACGCGGTCCAGGATGTCACCGTGGCTCGTCGCGCGGTGACCACGGCGCGGGAGGTCGGCGCGGGACAGGAGGTCTCGATCGACTGATATTTCGTGACCGCGTTGGCGTCCTGGGTTCCGGGGCCGCCTCCGACTTGCTGGCGGCGACGCCGTGGCGCATGCTCGGCATGAGCGCCGCCATCAGCGCGGCGCTCGATCTCGTCGGTGTCTCGGCGTGGTCCCTGGCGCTATTGCTCGCCTTCGGTCATCCCAGAGTCGCCGAGTGGGACGATCCAGCCGCGTATCGGAACTCCGTAACGTCGTAACGCGCCTGACCGTAAAAAGGCGCACGGCTTTCGAATGTTACGGATTCGGCCGCTCAGCCGGCGGCCAGGGATGCCACAAGGACCGCTGGCGAGAGCTTCTCGTGCACAAGCCGATTATCCGGCGAACAGGTGAAGCCGCGGCGACGCGCCACGAACGACTCTCACGGGCGAGCATGCGAAACGAGCCGGCCACTTGGCC
>JAEVYR010000564.1 GCA_023392645.1 Chloroflexota bacterium
AGGTCGCGGTGGAGGTCTGGGTCGGTGTGCCCGAGCCATCGCCGTCCCCGGTGTCGTCCGGGGCGGTGCCGCAGCGCATCGTGGCGTCGTCCGCCGAGTAGTAGACGGCGAGGTCGGCCATGGTGCCGGTGGCCGTCGTGTCGGCTCCGACGATCGTGGCGGTCGCGGAGATCGCGGTGGCGCCGATGTCGCCCGCGGGCAGCGGGATGGTGACGGTCACCGACGTCGCGCCGGCGATATCGGCGGTCCCCGCCGAACCGACGGCGGCGCCGTTGGCGTTGAGCTGGACGGAAACGGTGCCGGTACCATCAGTTGGCGGGTTGGAGATGGCCACCGTCGCGGTGACGCTGTCCGAGCCTTCGGCGACGCAGGCGAGCGTGACGGATTCGATCGCGGGCGCGATCGTGCCCGGGTTCTCATCGCCGGTGTCACCGGTGTCAGCGGTGTCGTCGGTGCCGTCCTCGGTCGTGTCGAGCTGCTCGCTGGTGGAAACGCTCGGGGCCGCGCCGCAGAGGCTGAGCCCGTCGGCGGCGTGGATCGGAAGGCCGGTCGCGTCACTCCAGACCGGCGCGATCGCGTCGTTGCCGGGAACGAACGCCTTCGCCACGACCGTGTTCGAGACCGTGGCGGCGCTGGCGGGCAGTTGGATGCCGGTGCTGACCGAGAGTTCGGCCAGCGGGACGATGCCGTCGATCCCGTCGGCGAGGGCCACCGGTCCGTCGGCGGTATTGGCGAAGAGCTGGACCGTCGCGCTGACGTCGGCGCCGGGATTGCCGACGGCGACGGTGGCGAGGACGCTGTCCGAGCCTTCCGGATTACAGGCGATGCTCACCGAGAGGAGCGATGGCGTGGTGGCTTCCGGTGGATCCTGCGCCAGGACCGGGGACGTCGGGAGGACGCTTGCGAGGAGCATGACGATGCCGAGGATCGCCACGAGCTGAACGCGTCGATGAGCCTGTCTGGAGTTGTACATCGTTTTCCCACCCCTGGGATCGATTTCGACGCCGGGTCGGCCTACCGTGAGGACCGCATTCCGGGGTTCGTCGTCGGGCTGCTGAGGGCCGCGTATTGTGATGACGCCGTGTGACGCGAGTGACGAATGAAGTATCCATCATGGAGCCGCAAAATGGTATGTCGGAGCCATGTCGATACGCGGCAGGCGGCGTGACCGGCACAGCGGTTGGGGTGGAACAAGGGTGGTGGGAGATAGGCCCGGATCGTGGGTCCAGGGCCACGATGGCCGCCCGCGCGGCCGGCACAGGGTCGGCGCCACGCGGGGATTGCGGCACGGGAACGCTCGGGGTCAATAGGTCTTGACGCCGTTGACGGGCAGCATGATGGAGTAAAGCGAGCTGGTGCCACAGATGAAGAGACGGTTGAGCCTGGGGCCGCCGAAGACGAGATTGGCGACGCCCTCGGGGATGAAGATCTTGCCGAGGAGCGAGCCATCGAGGTCGAGCACGTGCACGCCGTCGGCGGCGCTCATCCAGCAACGACCCTGGGTGTCGAAACGGAAGCCGTCGAAGCCGCCGTTGGTTTCGGTGGCCCAGACATCGCCGCCGGAGAGGGTGCCGGCGCCGAGATCGACGTCGAAAACGCGGCAGACGCGCGGCCTGGCGCCGGTGTCGGTGACGTAGAGCTTCGACTCGTCCGGCGAAAAGGCGAGCCCGTTGGGGCGATCGAAGTCGTCGGCGACGACGGTGACGTCTCCGGTGCCGGGATCGATCCGGTAGACGTTGTTCGAGCCGATTTCGGGGTCGGCCCTGTGCCCCTCGTAGTCGGAATCGATGCCGTAGGGCGGGTCGGTGAACCAGATGGCGCCGTCGGAAGAAACGACGACGTCGTTGGGGCTGTTGAGACGCTTGCCGTCGAAGCTGTCGGCGAGGGTGGTGAGGGTCCCGTCGTGTTCGGTTCGGGTGACGCTGCGGAGACCGTGCTGGGCGCTGACGAGGCGACCCTGGCGGTCGACGGTGTTGCCGTTGCTGTGTCCGGCGGGGTGGCGGAAGACGGAGGTCTGGCCGCTGGCTTCGTCCCACCGCATCATGCGGTCGTTGGGGATATCGCTCCAGACGACGTAGCGGCCGGCGGCAAACCACGCGGGCCCCTCGGCCCAGCGACAGCCGGTGGCGAGGCGCTCGACGCGGGCGCTGCCCTTGACGCAGGTGTTGAACAATTCGGAGACGTATTCGAACGTCGGTTCGGTCATGGTGGGGTCCCCCTGGGGATGGGCCGCCACAGAGGCGGCGTCACGAATCCGATGGCGGCGTGAAGGTGGTGGTCAGCTCCTGCGTCTGGCCGGTTTCGGAGGCGCGGTAGGCCGATTCGATGATGTCGATCACGTGCCGGGCGTGCTCGGCGGTGACGGGCGACGGCGTGTCGTCGCGAATCCAGTCGACGAGCTGCATGATGTCCTCGTAGACGTGCTGCTCGTCGATGTCGCGATGCGGTCCGGTGACGTGAGGGAGGGTGACCTGCGCGCCCTTGACGCCGCCGCCCGCTTCGTCGTGCAGCGGCCGCTCGGGGTAGTCGAGCGGCTCTCCGTTGACGGCATAGCCCTCGACCTTGCCGTCGGTGCCGAGGTAGGTGCCGGTGAACCAGTAGTTCACGCCGCCGGCGGCCGCGCCGTAGACCATCGCGAAGAGTCCGTTGCCGAAGTCGAGGAGGATGCCGGTGTTGTCGTCGGCCTCGGTCGCGACCGTCTTGCCGTTGAATGTGCGCTCGGGAATGCGAATGCCGGAGAGCGCGGTGACGCGGCGGGCCGGGCCGAGCACTGTGGTGAGGCCGTGCAGCGCGTAGACGGTGACGTCGTAGAGCGGGCCGCCGCCGGGCTTGCGGAAATACCACGACGGGTCGATGGGCGTCGATCCGGCGGCGTCGCGCCGCTCGGGCTCGTCAAGATGATAGGTGCCGGGCGACGCGCCGGCGAGCGCCCAGGTCGGCGTGCCGATGCGACCCTCGGCGATGGCGCGGCGAACCGCGCGCACCTGCGGGCGAAGCACCTCGCCGGGGGAGGCGACGAGGCGCAGGTTCTTGGCGGCGGCGAGGTCGATCAGCTCGGTCGCCTCGGCGACGGTGGTGGTCATCGTCTTGTTGAAGTGGACGTGCTTGCCGGCTTCGAGCGCCTGCCTGCCTTGCTCGTAGTGAAGACCGATCGGGGAAGCGATGGTGACGGCGTCGACGGCATCGTCCGCGAGGAGCTCGGCGAAATCGGTGTAGGCGCTGGCGACGCCGAACCGCGCCGCGGCCGTTTCGGCACGGCCAGGGACGGGATCGACGACAGCCTGGAGCACGACGCGGT
>JAEVYR010000585.1 GCA_023392645.1 Chloroflexota bacterium
CTTCACGGCGTGCCGTCGCGCGGGCAATCTCGCCCAGGTTATCGAGGATTTGGGAGAACGACGTCACCGGGAGGATGGCGCTGTCGAGATCGGCGCCGTGGCTCCCGTCGCGGTTGATGAGGAAGCAGCGGATGCCGCCAGCGGCGTAGTTGCCGGCGTGGCGCTCGCTGTCCTCGACGGCGTAGGTGCAGCCCTGGCGACGGGCGAGCGTCATCTTGTCGTCGGCGAAAAGCACGTTGACGCTCGGAAAGCCGTTGCGCTTCAGCCACGAGACGGTCATCGTCGCGGCCGATTCCGGGCGCGCGGTGAGAATCAGCGCGTTGCCCTCGCCGACGAGCTGGATCGTCTTGCGGAGGTATTCCTGCGCGCCCTCGGCCGCGCGGAGCGAGGCGGCGGGGCCGTCCGGCCCGTAAACCCAGTCGCGAATTTCGTTCGGCACGTTGAGACCGGCCGAGTCGACGAACGCGCGCTCGGGCAGGTCCACGCCGAAATGCGCGTTGGCCGCGTGGGCCAAGGGGGCGGGGTGCTCGGTGAGCACGCCATCGAGATCGATCGCGATGCGGGCCGGCCCATGCTGAGGGCGGAGTCCATCGAAACCATGCGCCTGCGTCACTGCGCTCGTTCCTTTTGTGATGGTGGATCTCGAGCCTGGATGCGGGTGAGGCGGCTCGGGGTTCGGTGATGGGTCCAGTCCCGGTCAGCGTCGGTGGTGACCGCGGGCGCGCCGGCGGGAATGGTGTCGTTGCGCCGTGCCCAGACTAGCACGACGCACCATAATCCGGCGACCGCCGCGACCGAGCCTTTACGTCGCCCGCGCGGTGGGCGATAACTTGACGAAGACTGCGTACCTCGCTCCCATCCGCACCGGAGGTGTTCCATGGCAACCAACGCGTTCCCGACCGTCCCGAAGGCGACCTATGAGGACCGGCTGCACCGCGTTCAGCAGGCCCTCGCCGAGCGGGATGTCGACTGGCTCTTCCTTGGGCCATCGGCGGATCTCTTCTACCTGACTGGTTTCGATGCGCACGTCAGTGAGCGGCTCAACCTGCTGATGGTGCCGCGAACGGGTGAACCGTCGCTGGTCGTGCCCCGGCTGGAGGCGCCCAACGTCGGCGACGCGGCCGATCTGGTCCGGCTGGTGACGTGGGAGGACCACGAATCGCCCATCGCCAGCGTGGCGACCGTCGTGCCGAATTCCATCGGCGCGGTGGGCGTCGGCGACCATCTCTACAGCGCCTTCCTGCTGCGCCTGCAAGAGGCCCTGTCGGCGGGCGCGTGGGTCGAGGCGGGGCCGATCATGCGGACCCTCCGCGTGACCAAGGACCCGATCGAGATCGAGCTGCTGGAGATCGCCGGCAGCCTTGTCGATGCGGCATTCGAGCAGTTCATCGAGACGGAAACGCTCGCCGGCAAGACCGAGCGGCAGGCGCTCGACCGGCTGATTGAGCTGACGATGGCGCAGGGCACCGGGCCGTGCTGGGGCATCTGCGCGAGCGGCCCGAACTCGGCTGCGCCGCACTACGGCACCGGTAACCGCGTGATCCAGGAGGGCGACGCCGTCACCTTCGACTGGGGCGGGCCGGTCGGCGGCTACTTCTCCGATATCACGCGCACCGTGCACGTCGGCGAGCCGGGCGACGAGTTCCGCAAGGTCTACGACATCGTGCGCGAGGCGAACCAGAAGACGCTGGAGGCCGTGAAGCCGGGCGTCGCGTGCCAGCATCTCGACCGGGTCGCGCGGAAGGTCATCAGCGACGCCGGCTACGGCGAGGCGTTCCTGCACCGGGTCGGGCACGGGTTGGGGCTGGAGGTCCTCGAGGAGCCGTACCTCGTCGAAGGCAACGACCTGCCGCTGGAGGAGGGGATGGTCTTCAGCGACGAGCCGGGCATCTACCTGGAGGGCCGCTTCGGCGTCCGGATCGAGGATGCGGTCGTCTGCACTGCCGACGGCGGCCGCCGCCTCAACGAGTGCACCCGCGACCTGGTGGTGATGGGGTAGGCGGGCCGGTCTTGTGACGGCCCGCTGGGCGGCCCCTTGCACGGCCGGCTCCAGGTCGGGCCATGCAAACGGTTGTGGCCGCGCAGCGGCCATCGGGCGGACAACACCCCGACCTCGCCTGCGGCTCGGATCGGGGAGGTCCGCCCCTACGCCTGTTTCGTGCACGAGGGACACATCATGAAAACGACTCCAGCGGTCGATCGCGAGCGGCTGCTCGCGTCGATCGATACCTACGCCGCGATCGGCGCGACGCCGGGCGGCGGCGTCACGCGCCTCGCGCTCAGCGACGAGGACCGCATCGCTCGCGACCGCTTTCGCGACGATGCCGCCGCGACCGGCGCGATCATCGCCGTCGACGACATCGGCACCATCGTCGCTCGGCGGGCGGGGCGTGAAGATCTGCCGCCGATCCAGATCGGGTCACATCTCGATTCGGTTCGCAACGGCGGCCGTTTCGACGGCGCGCTGGGCGTGCTGGGCGGCCTGGAGGTGTTGCGGGCGGTGGAACGCGCCGGACACGTCACGCGACATCCGATCGAGGTGATCGACTGGGCCAACGAGGAGGGCGTGCGGTTCGAGCCGGCGATGATGGGCTCCGGCGTCGCCTATGAGGTGTTCGAGCGTGCCTGGGCCGACGACCGCACCGACCGTGACGGCGTCCGCTTCGGCGATGCCCTCGACGCGATTGGCTACCGCGGCGATATCGCGAACCGGCCGAAAGCGGGCGCCGCGTATCTCGAGCTGCACATCGAGCAAGGGCCGGTGATGGACGACGCCGGCGTCGGCGTCGGCATCGTTGAAGGCATCCTCGGCATCACCTGGATCAACGTCGTCATCGAGGGGCAGGCCGATCACGCCGGCCCGAGCCCGATGGCGCTGCGTCGGGACGCGCTGGCGGCGGCCGCCGAGATCATTGGGATGGTCGAGGCGCTGGCGATCGAGTCCGGCCCGCCGGTGGTGGGCACGGTCGGCCGGCTCGCGCCGGAGCCGGGGCTGATCAACGTCGTGCCGGGGCGGGTCGAGATGAGCGTCGACCTGCGCCACATGGAGAACGACGGACTCGAAGCCCTGGTGGCGACCTTCGCCGAGCGGGCGGAGGCGATCGCGAAGCGTCGCGGCGTCGAGATCGCGATCGACCGCTTCTGGACGATCGCGCCGACACCGTTCGATCCCCGCGTCGTCGCGGTGATCGCGGAAGCGGCTGGCCCGGAGGCGATGCGGCTGTGGTCGGGGGCCGGGCACGATGCGAAGTACGCGGCCGACGCCGGATCGGCGGGGATGATCTTCGTGCGCAGCCGGGGCGGGCTGAGCCATTGCGAGGAAGAGCTCAGCGAGCCGGACGACATCGTCGCGGGCGTGGCAACATTGCTGCAGACGGTCCTGGCGCTGGATGAGGCGCCGTAGCGCCGCCCCTGTGGCGGCAACCCGATGCCGTAGCGCCGCCCCCGTGGCGGCCGGATTCGCGAGGAGCCCCGCATGTCCGACCAGAAC
>JAEVYR010000596.1 GCA_023392645.1 Chloroflexota bacterium
ATTCACGGCGGTCTGCGGTACCTCGAGTATGCCGAGATCGGCCTCGTGCGGGAGTCGCTGCGGGAGCGCGAGCGGTTGTTGCACGTCGCTCCGCACCTCGTGCATCCCCTGCCGCTCACCATCCCGATTTACACGTGGCACCGCCGCGGCCCGCTGCTGATTCGCATGGGCATGGTGGCGTACGACGTGTTGTCGTTCGACAAGTCGCTGCCGCGGCACCGGATGATGTCGCCCTCGCAGGCGGTCGAGCATGTGCCTGGCCTCAGCACGACCGGGCTCACCGGCGCGGCCCGCTATTACGACGCCCAGGTCGAGTTTCCTGAGCGCGTCGCCGTCGAGAGCGCGATAGACGCGGCGGCGAACGGGGCCACAATCCGCACCGGAGCGGAGGTCGTCGACCTGATCGTCGAGGCGGGCGTGGTGCGAGGAGTCGAATGGGTCGATGTCGACACCGGCGAGCGGGGCTCGGCGCGCGCCTCGGTGACGGTGAACGTGTCGGGCCCGTGGGTGGACGAGGTCCTGGCCGAGCTCGACCTGGCCGAGATACCGCGCCTGGTGGGCGGCACCAAGGGCAGCCACATCGTCGTCGAGCCGTTCCCCGGCGCGCCGGCTGACGCGCTGTACGTCGAGGCGAAGTCCGACGGCCGGCCCTATTTCATCATCCCCTGGAACGGCCACTACCTGATCGGGACCACGGATCTTCGGTACGACGGCGATCGGGACTGGATCGTGCCGACGGAGGAGGAAATCCGCTACCTGCTGGACGAAGCGAATCTCGTGATTCCGTCGGCCGGGCTCACGCGCGAGAGCGTGGTGTATGCCTACGCCGGCCTGCGGCCTCTGCCATACCAGCCGGAGGGCAAGGAGAGCGGGATCACCCGGCGGCACATCATCCGCGATCACGCGCCGCGCGTGGAAGGACTGTTCTCGATTATCGGCGGCAAGCTCACGACCTACCGGAATCTCTCCGAGGAGACGGTGGATGCCGTCTTCGGCAAGCTCGGGCGCAAGGCGCCGCCATCGCCGACGCGCACCGCGCCGCTGCCGGGCGCCTCGGCGAATCTCGACGCCGCGCGGCGCCAGGTGATCGACAACCGGCCCGAATGGCTGGAAGCGCGTTCGGCGGAATACCTGTTGCGAGTGTACGGCGCGCGGGCAGTGCCGATCGTGGCGCTCGCCGATAAGCGACCCGAGCTGAGGGCCGTGGTGGACGAGGTGACCGGCCTGATCGGCGCCGCCGTGTCGATCGCGTTCGAGGAGGAGTTCGCGCGGACCCTCGTCGACGTGACGATGCGGAGAACGATGGTGGGATACAACAGCGAAGCCGGGTTGACCGCGGCGGAGCGAATTGCCGGTCTGGCGGTCGACACCGGGCGGTGGAGCGTGGACGAAGCCGAAGCGCAGCTCGACGCGTATCGAGGCTACATGACGCGGTTTCTGCCTCGGGCAATGACCCCCCACGAGCTATTGCCATAACCCCGTCGGTTTGATAGGCTGAATCCAGCAACGAGCGCGTTCGGGATCGGACGCGACGCGCGAACCCGAATAACATCTGGATTGTCGTTGGAGCGTTGGTGGCACAGCACCAGAGGCGTTGCTGTGCGCGAGAAAGGAAACAGGGACTCATGGTTGCAGGTACGGAACCGGTGTCGAAGACGACACGCGCGAGCCAGCTGATCGCGGAAGCCCTCGTCAAGGGGCATGATCGCGAGGTCATCGTCCAGCGCGCTCGATCGATGGGCCTCTCCAGCGGCCTGACCGACATCGTCGTCGCCGCCTGCCCGTGCCGCCACGCGACGCAGTCCCGTTCTTCTCGCGGCGACCGCGCCAACTCCTCCAGGCGCACCCCGCGATAGTCCGCATCTCCTCGCCAAACTTCCCGATTTTATGGTAGTGTGACGTGTCAGGTCCGCCGCAACGGGCTGTGTCGTGGTGTCCGTCAAAGGGACCCACGTCATATGCCGCCGGCGCGTGCACCCTCGCGGTGTGGACGCAATGCGGACGTTCCGGGGTGGGAACCAGTGCCTCCCGCCCAGCGCGCCAGCAAGTTGGCGGACCGTGCCGATACGAATGTCATGCCGGGCCGCGCTGAGCTGGCCCGTAGCCGAACACCGGAGCACACCAAACGTGATCAAGCTGCGTCTGCGCCGCATGGGCGCGAAGAAGCGCCCGCATTACCGAATCGTCGCCACCGAGCACAGCTCCCCGCGGGACGGCCGCTTCATCGAGTCGATCGGTCACTACAACCCGATCTCCGATCCGCCCGAAATCAAGGTCAATCTCGACCGGGCGAAGTACTGGATCAGCGTCGGCGCGAAGCCGTCGGATACGGTTGCCGCGCTCATTCGCAAGGCAGAGGCCGCGCAGGCTGAGGCTCCCGCCGAGCCCGCCGCCGCCGAGGCCTGATCGTGGTCGGCGAGAGCATCGAGCCCACCGGAACGGACGCGGCCGTCGTCGCGCTGACCGATCTCCTTCACTGGATGATCGGAGAGCTGGTCGATGACGCCGAGCAGGCCGAGATCGCCGCCGATCGCCGCGGCAACCATGTCGCGGTGCGTCTGGAGCTGCCGGAAGCGTCGATCGGGCAGGTGATCGGTCGAGGCGGCCGCATCGCGCGATCGCTGCGCACCGCGTTGATGGTGGCCGGCTCTCGCCACGATGTGCGAGTGAGCCTCGATATCGAGGGGCGCGACGCCCCCGACGCCGACGCCGACGCCGATGCCTGACAAGGGTCGAAACACGCGCGCCAGAACCGCCGGGGATTCCGCGAAGGAATCCTCGGCGTCGTCGCGTCCCGGTGGCCGCCGGCGTGGCGCCGCGAAGCCGAAGCGCCTGATTGACACCGTCGGTCCGGACCCGAACGACGCGATCGAGGATATCCGGCTGACGGTCGGCGTGATTCTCGGCGCGCACGGGGTGCAGGGCGAGGTGAAGATGTTGCTTCACACCGACCATCCCGACAGCCTGCTCGACATCGAACAGGTGTATCTCGGCGACAGCGACGAGCCGACAGCGCTCGAAGGCATACGCTTCCATGGCGATGGCGCGCTGATCTTCCTTGGCGGCGTCGAGACGCCGGAGCAGGCGAAGGCGCTGCGCGGCACGCCGGTCCGGATCGCCGGCGCCGACGCCCGCCCGCTCGAGCCGGGCGAGCATTTCTATTACCAGCTCATCGGCCTGAAGGCCTCGACGCCCGAGGGCGAATCGCTGGGAGAGGTGATCGACATCATCGAGACCGGCGCCCACGATGTGCTGGTGATCGCGCCGGAGGGCAGCCGCGCCAGCCGGTCGCCAGCGGGCGAGCTGCTGATTCCCCACCATTCCTCATACGTCCTCGACGTCGATCCGGCGGCCGGCACAATCACGGTCGTCAAGCCGGTTTACACGGGCGAGGAGTGACCGGCGCCAGGTGGATGCTGCCGAAAAATCGGGTGCCGACGAGGCCTGAGGGCGTGAACCGGATCCGACGGAGCCGCGCGGCATTCGATCCGCAGCGTCAGCCCCGTGCCTGCCACTTGTTGGAGTCGCCGCAGTGGCGGCACGACCAGCGTCTCCGACGATTACCGGACGTCGTGCCACGCCTGATCGACGTCGGCGGCAATCCGCCGGTGCGACCATGCGCCAGCCTGAGAACGCGTGACGATTCGGGGAGTCAGGCAGCGAGCTATCGCTCTGCGCCGGCGATTGCGGCAATGACGCGCCCGGTGAGGATGGCGGCGCGGCGACCGACCTCGGCTTCCGGCAGGTACTCTCCGTCGGGGTCGAAGATCGTCGCCTGTTGCAGCTCGTTGTTCGAGATGTCCTTGACGGTCAGGAACGGCACGTCGTGCAGGGCGCAGATCTCGGCGATCGCGGCCGCTTCCATGTCCTCGCACAGCGACACATGGCGCTCGGCGAGCGCGTCGATGCCCGCGTGCGACTGCGTCCAGACATCGGCCGACGCCACCACACCTTCCAACACGCGCGGCGACGGATTCTGATCGCCCCAAGGCTCCGGCGTCCAGCCGCTGGCGCTGTCCCGGGCGACCGCGAGCAGGCCGGGATCGGAGGGAAGGCCCGTATCTCCCGGGCCGGGCACGTCGCTCCCGTCATGCATGGTATAGCGGCTGACGCCGTTGGGATCGACGACCAACGTGCCATGCGACACGGTCCGGGTGCCGATGACCACGTCGCCGACGTGCACATCCCGGCGATGCGCGCCGGTGCAGCCGAAGTTGAGCACCGCGTCGGGCCGGAAGAGAGCGATTGTGGCTTCGGTGGCCGCCGCCGCGCGGACCATGCCGATGCCGCAAAGCACCGCCGTGATCTCGACCGCCCCCTGGCTCCATGCCACCACGGGCCACGGTCGATCATCGGCCTCAGGCAGCTGCGGGAGACCCGGCAGATGCTGGAGCTCGGACGGCATGGCGACGATCACCGCAATGCGCTCGATCGATGGTTGCATCACAGCGCCGACAGCCCGGCGGAAATGGCGAGAATTACCAACACGCCGGCCGTGATTGCCGCGTAGCGCCGGTCGCCGTCGCGGAGCGAGGCGAGCAGGATGGTGACGGTCGCCGCGATTGGCGTGACGATCATGGCGAGGATGCCGAGCCCGACCAGGCCCGCCCCGCGCCCATCCG
Organism: Chloroflexota bacterium; assembly: GCA_023392645.1. GTDB lineage: Bacteria > Chloroflexota > Chloroflexia > Thermomicrobiales > UBA6265 > JACCVC01. The sequence goes on from JAEVYR010000596.1 coordinate 4,623, forward strand.
TGATCTCGTCGAGCACGGTCGGCAGGGATTCCAAGGAGGTGTGGAGCTCGTCGTCCCGGATCAGGGTCAGCGCCAGCCCGGCGATCACAAGCACCGCCGAAACGATGAATCCCCATCGGAGCGCCTGCGCGGCCGCTCGGTTGATCGCAAGTTGCGAATTGGCGTGTTCCATGGCGCTATTCCTGACCCGGCAGGGTGATGCCGAACGATTTGAGGATCATCGAAATGGCGAGATAGGCCATGATCACGACGAAGAGCAACACCAGGTTGGCGGTCTTCATGCGGCTGGTGAACGTCGAGCCGAGCTGCCCGCCGGCGAAGATGCCGATCATCGCCGGGACGACCACGGTCGCGTCGATCTTGCCGTCGGCGTAGAAGAGCGCCGCCGTGGCGACGGCGGTCATACCGACGAGGAACGAGCTGGTGCCCGCGGCTGCCTTCATCGGAACCCGCATCAACAGGTTCATCATCGGTACCTGGATCACCCCGCCGCCGACGCCCAGCAAGCCTGAAAGTATCCCCGCGAACCCACTCGCGCCCAAACCGAGAGGCACGTTTTGCGGGATGTAGGAGACCGTCTGGCCGGTGGCGCGGTCCACGAAACCGGCGCCGAGCTGGAACGGATCGGGGTCATCTGGTTGGCTGTTGGGAATAGGCACCTGGCGGCGTACCAGCATGCTGGTGGCTGCCGCGAGTAGCACGATGCCGAAGATGAAGTTGAGCACATTGGCGTTGGCCACGAGCGCGATCACCGCCCCGGCGATGGCGCCGGTGACCGTGGTGAGGCCCAGCAGCATCGCCAGGTGGATATTGGTGAACCCGTTGCTGAGGTGGATGCGGGATCCGACCACCGAGTTGGTGATAACGGAAACCGCGCTCGCGGCGATCGCGATCTTCGGGTCGATCCCGAAGAACAATGTGAAAATCGGTACGAGGAAGACCCCGCCGCCGAGTCCCAGCATGCTGCCGAAGATTGCGGCGATCGCGGCCGCGCCCCCCAGCCCGAGTGCTTCGACGAGATCCATCGACCCTGTGCTCCCTTCCCTGTGGTGGCCCGTGATCACGCATCGATGCGCGGTGCCCCGCCTCTTATACTACGTCGCTCCACGATCGTCGCGTTGACAGGGGGCGGATCGTGGTGGGATGATGCGGGGGTCCCGGCCGCGCGCCGGGCTGCACCTTGGCAACCACAGACGATTCCCGGGAAGCGCGCGTCGCCTGGCGCGCAACGGGGGAAGTCCGGTGAAACTCCGGCGCTGTCGCGCAACTGTAACGACCCGCGAGGTCGAAGCCAGGTTACCCGCTCCCGGCGATTGTCGCTGACCCCGCGCGAAATGGGGGAGTGATCCGGGCGACGCATCTCCCGTCCATCGACCCCCTGGCTCGCGCAGAGTCAGGGGGTTATTGCATGCCGGCGTGCATCTGAAAATCGAGGTCATGCGCGCACATGACCGTCACGGGATGGTGGATACGATGACGCGATGGACAAAAGCGGCAAGTGGACTGGTGACGCTGGCGCTGGCCATGATGCTGGTGGTGGGCGCGGCGGCGCAGGAAGCGACGCCGGTCGCCGGCGCGAGTATCGAGCGGGCGACGCTCTGGCTGATGAGCCAGCAGACGCCCGATGGCGGATTCGCCGGAATGGACGGTACCGCGGATCCTTCGGTCACGACCGACGCGATCATCGCCCTCGTCGCGGCGGAAGCGCGGGGCGTCAACACGGACCTCGCAGTCGATAGCGCCATGGCCTGGCTGGCTTCGAGCGACCAAACGCTTGTCTTCGCCCAGAGCGGGCAGGGACAGGCCGCGAAGCTGGTGCTCGCCGCCGTCGCGGCCGGTGCCGACCCACACAACATCGGCACGGTCGACCCGCTGGCGCTGGTCGAGGCCGGGCCGAGCGCTGACACAGGATTCTACGGGCGTGGTGTGTTCGACCATGCGCTGAGCCTGCTCGCGCTGGCAGCGGCCGGCAGCGATGTGCCCGACGAGGCGCTCGCGACGCTCGAATCGAGCCGGACGCCGGAGGGCGGCTGGTCGTTCGACGGAACCGCCACCGAGGGTGCGGCCGACTCGAACACGACGTCGCTGGTGGTGCAGGCGCTCGTCGCGCTGGGCGAGGGCGATTCGCCGCTGGTGACCAACGCGATGGCGTACCTGCTGACGGCGATCGACGGCGAGAGCGGTGCGACATTCCAGCCGGGTTCCGGTTTTCCGGCCGATTCGAGCTCGACCGCGATGGTAATGCAGGCGGTGATCGCCACCGGTGACGACCCGGCGTCCGATGCCTGGGGTAACCTGCCAGCCGCCCTCGCGACCTACCAGAATGCGTCGGGCGCGTTCCACTACAGTGCGGACGACCAAAGCGACAACCTGTTCTCGACGATCCAGGTGATCCCGGCGCTGGCTGGCATGTCCATGCCGGTCGCTCCCGGCGCGGATTCGGCGACGCCGGTGGCCATGCTGATGGAGCAGTCGGACCAGATTGCGGCATAGCGTGAGTATTACTCGTTGGCGAGGTTCTCAATGGTGGATCGTCGCGCTGCTGGTCGCGGTCACGTGGTCGGTGCTCACAGTGGGCGCGACGAGCGCGGCCGATGCCACGCGGGCGGCGGGGTTCATTGTCGACACCGGTGACGGCGACCCGGTCTACGTTGTCGTGACCTTCGACGAACCGGTATCGGCGATCGACCTGTTGCGGGAGGCAGATATCGGCGCCGTGACGGTCGATTTTGGCGGCCTCGGCGAAGCCGTGTGCGAGATTCGCGGCAAAGGCTGCGACGTGAGCACCTGCCGTCAGCGCCTGTGTCAGACCGGCGACCCGGAATCGCCGTTCTGGCAATACTGGCGACAGGGCGATGCCGGCTGGACGCTCAGCCCGCTCGGGGCCAGCGATGTCGAGCCCGCTGACGGCGACATAGGCGCGTGGGTCTGGATTGGAACCAAACCCGATCTTGCGGCGATCACCTGGGCCGATCTCGCGACACGCGCCGGCGCACCGGATGCCGTCGTCGCCGGGAACGTCACCGGCGAGGCGTCGGTGTACTCGTCGGCCGGGCCGATCGAGGACGACCGTGGCAGCCCGGTGGAGACCATCGTCGCGGGCGGTGCGGTGGCAATGGTGATCGTCGCCGGCGCAACCCTCGTGCTGCGCCAACGGCGGATGCGAGGAGCGACGTGAGCCGGCTCGACTCCCGCGCCTGGCTGGCGTGGGGCGCGGCCGCGTCGCTTCCACTGCTGGCCGGGCGGCATCCGCTGCTGATCGTTGAGCTGCTGGCGATCGCGCTGGTGGTGCGTGCCGTGTGCCTGACACCCAGCCGGGCGATGAGCTGGGGCTGGCTGGCGCGACTGAGCGCGCTGGCGGTGCCGATTGGCATTCTTTTCAACCTCGCGACGGTTCATTCGGGCGATCGGGTGATCGTGACGCTGCCCGACGATATCCCGCTGCTCGGTGGCGACCTCACCTGGAATGCCGCCATTTACGGCGCGTTGAGCGGGCTGGCGATCGTTTGCCTGGTGCTGTTCGGCACGACCGTCGCCGCGGGGATCGCATGGAGCGACCTGATGCGCATGATGCCGGCGCGCGCGGCGGGGCTCGCCGTGGCGGGATCGGTGGCGTGGGCGTTCCTGCCGCGGCTCGCGCAATCGTGGCAGGAAATACGCGAGGCGCAGACGGCTCGCGGGCATCGCTGGTCGGGGCCGCGCGATGCCGTGCCACTGGTGGTGCCGCTGCTCGCCGGCGGGCTCGACCGCGCGGTCGTGATGGCCGAAGCGCTGGAATCGCGCGGGTTCGGGGCCGCAACGCCGCGGTCCTCCTCTCGTGCCGACGCGATGGTCGGCGCCGTTGCGATCGTCGCGATGACGACCGGTCTCTACCTCTTCGCGGTCGGTCGCGGCGTCGCGGGGCTGCTGCTGGTGGCCATCGCCGGTCTCGCAGTCGCGACGCTCGTGGTGACCGGACGTGACGGTTCCGGACCACGCATCACCCGCTACCGAACGCGTCACTGGGCCCTGGCCGACACGATCGTGGTCGCTGGCGCGGCGATCGCGGTCGTGAGCGTGGTTGCTGCGTTGCAAACGGCGCCGGACCTGCTGCGGTGGAACCCGTATCCGACGCTGGCCTGGCCCGACGGATCAGCCTGGCTGCCGCTCGGTCTCGCGACACTGCTGTTGCCGGCGGTCGTCGCGCCGGCGTCGGGGGAGGCGCCGTGATGGTCGAGGTCGCCTTGTCGCCGATCGCGCGTCTCGAACGGGTTTCGTATCGATATCCCGCGGAACCGAGACCGGCGATCGATCGCTGCTCGTGGGACATCGACGACGGCGCGTTCGTTCTCGTGGCCGGTCGCTCGGGTTCGGGTAAATCGACATTGCTGCGGACGTTGAACGGGTTGGTGCCGCACTTTTCGGGCGGGCAGTTCGGCGGTTCGGTCGTCGTGTGTGGCGAGTCGACACGCGGCAACGGCCCGGGCCGGATGAGTCGCCATGTGGGCTTCGTGTTCCAGGATCCCGAGGCGCAGGTGCTGGCGGGCCGAGTGGACGAGGACATCGCGTTCGCGCTCGAGCAGCGAGGCACGCCGACGGGGACGATGCGAAAGCGCGTCGAGGAGCTGCTCGACCTGCTGTCTATCGCGGCACTGCGTGACCGAGACCCGGCAACGCTCTCCGGGGGCGAACGCCAGCGCGTGGCGATCGCCGGAGCGCTCGCCCTGCACCCCAGGTTGCTTGTGCTGGACGAGCCGACCAGCCAGCTCGATCCGTGGGGCGCGGAGGATGTCCTCGCGGCGCTGGCGCGGCTCAACGACGATCTTGGCTTAACCATCGTCGTGGCCGAGCATCGACTGGAGCGACTGCTGCAACGGGTCGATGCGGTTCACGAGGTTCGGGACGGTGCGGCGGGCGATGCGATGGCGCCGACCGAGTTCGCCCGCCGAGCCGATCCCGTCGCGTTGCCCGGCGTCGTTCGGGTCGGCCGCGCGCTCGGTTGGGAACCCCTGCCGCTCACCGTGAAGGCGGGCCGCCGACACGCGGCGGGTTTGACGCTGCCGGAGCCGCCGCGCGACACGCGGAGTGCAGGCAACGCGGTACTGCGAGCCGACGCCGTCGGAGTGCGGCACGGTCGTCGGTGGGTGCTGCGCGATGTCGACCTGGAGGTACGCGAGGGTGAGCTTGTCGCGCTGATCGGCCGCAACGGCAGCGGAAAGACGACGTTGCTGCGTGCCCTGCTGGGGCATCATCCGCTGGCGTCCGGCGATCGGTCGGTGGCAAGTCTGTTCGAGAATGCTCCTGACCCGACGGCGATCGGCCGGCACATCGGATACCTGCCCCAACAGGCGACGGCGATGTTTTTCGCGGAATCGGTCCGGGACGAGCTGACGTACACCGCGCGGCAGCGCGAGGTGGCGATCGACATCGAAACGACCTTGCGGCAGGTGGGGTTGGACGGGATGCAGGACCGGCACCCGCGCGATCTCAGCGGGGGAGAGCGGGAGCGACTGGCGCTGGCGATCATGCTGGTCGGGGATCCGGCGGCCCTGTTGCTCGACGAACCGACGCGCGGCATGGACGCGTGGCGGAAAGCCGACCTGGTGCGGATACTCGACGCCTATCGCCGCCGGGGCGGGGCGGTGCTGATGGCGACGCACGACGTCGATCTCGTGGCGGAGTCGGCCGACCGCGTCGTGATGCTCGGCGACGAGCGGGTGATCGCCGACGGCCCGCCGGAGGAGGTGTTGGGCGGCTCGCTTACCTTCACCACACAGACGCAACTCGTGTTCGGGGACGCCTTCCTGACGGCGGAGCAGGCGGTCGCGGCCGCGTCTTCCACGTAGCCGCGAATGGGTTACGCGGGTTCGCGTCAGTCGAGAGCGGCGAGGTCGACGTGGAGGCGTCCGTCGGCGGCAACTTCGACCGGAGCGGGGTTGGAGAGTCCACCCTCGAAGCGACCGTCACGATCGCGGCGCCAGGCGAAAAAGAGTGACTGGTCGTCCCGCACGAGCACGCGACCGGCGTACCAGCTTCCGGCTGCGTCGCCGGCCATTGGAGGATCGTCCGCGAGCGTCCACGGCCCCTCGGCCGCGTCGCCGGTGAGGTAGTGGGTTCCAATCCACCGTTCGGCGCCCGGACGAGCGAGTCGAGACGCCGCATGTTTGCCGGTGCAGAACAGCAGGTAACGGCGGTTCTGCACCTCGAGATATTGGGGAACTTCCAGCTCCCCGAACGCGCCGGGATCGGTCACCGGTCCATCGAGCGTCCAGTCGATCAGGTTTGGCGAGCGTGCCAGCGCGATCACGCCTCGGCCGTCCTCCGGTCCGTGATTGACACGTGTGGTGATGTACATCAGCCAGCCGTCGCCGTCGGGGTTCGGGATGACCCAGGGATCACGGAAGGCGACTCCGCTTTCGTTCGATTCGATCCATGACAGGTCGGCGACCAGCAGTGGGTTTGCCGGGTGTCGGGTCCATGTTTCGAGATCGTTCGACGTCGCCAGGCCGATGCGTTGCTGTCGGTCGGCGTGGGTGAGGGCGGTGTAGAACCAGTACCATTGCCCCTCGTGGCGGAGCATCGACCCAGTCCAGATCGCCTTGTCGTCCCAGCCGGGGCCTGGCGCGGGCGAGAGCGCGATGCCTCGATCGTGCCAGGAACGGAGATTGATGCTCGTGGCGTGGCCGACCTCAGCCTGCCAGTGACGCGCTTCCGGGTCGGCGATCGTCGCCGGGACGCGGAGGTAGAACACGTGCACCGGCTCGCCCGGTTGTGGGGGCGCGAACCAAAAATCCCACATCAGGTGGTCGGCGGGCAGGTAGGTCATGGGCGGGCGACGTTCATCGCGCTGACGCTGATTTTCACGCAACATATCCCCTCGAGCAATTCAAAATCCGCATCCCGAAACGGCCGTAGGGGCATCCGGTCTCGCTGTGCATTGACGCCCCCGCGCGGGGCTGAGCCGTCACGTGCGCGGGCGCGTCGTCGAGGGAGTGCCCAGGAGCAGGATACGTCGATCAGTACCGCACGACGGTGCCCGCTTCGGCGCCGGACCCGGCCCGTGAGGATCGCTCGGAGGCCGACCAGTTGACCTTGCCAAGGTCGGTCGACAGGCCGCCCACCAGGTAGCGCAGCTCGCTCGCCAGCGCGCAGAACTGGAAGCCTTCCTCAATGCGGCGATTGATCGCATCGGCGCCGGAGGTGTGGATGCCCGGTGCGACGCCGTTGCGCACACAGGCCTCGCGAATCTTCGCGATCGCGTCGACGACCTCGGGGATGTCGGTCTCCAGCGAAACGCCGAGTCCGAGCCCCATCGACGCGGCGAGATCGTTCGGTCCGATGAAACAGGCATCGACGCCGGGCACCGAAAGGATATCGTCGGCGTTGTTGACGCCCTCGATGTGCTCGAGCTGGAGCACCACCAGCACCTCGTCGTTGGCGTTCTCGTAATACTCCTTGGCCGCGGTGCCGAAGCTCATGCCGTGCCGGCCACCGCCGCCCGCGCGGTTGCCTTGCGGGTAGTAGCGCGCGGCATTCACGGCACGCTCCGCCTCCTCGCGGGTGTTGACCATCGGGAAGACGATGCCCCAGGCGCCGGCGTCGAGCACGCGCTTGACGTTTTCGGGCGAGTTCCACGGGATGCGGACCATCGGCGCCACACCGGAGGCGCGCATGGCCATGAACATCCGGGAGAGCGTATTGATATCGACCGGGCTGTGCTCGGTGTCGACGACCAGCCAATCAAGCGGGAGCTCGCCGACAAATTCGGCGGCCTCCGGCGAGGGCAGGGCGAGCCAGGTGCCGATCGACGGCTCTCCGGCGGCGAGACGGCGGCGGACGTGGTTCACGCGCATGATACAGACTCCTGACGCAATGCGAGGCGCACTCCTCTGGGGGCAGCCTAGCAAAGGATTGCACGGCGCGAAAGATGCTTTCGTGCCCGCCGCTCGCCCATGGGATCGTGAAATTCCGCACGATATTGGCGAATTGCCTGCGGCCTGTCACAATAGAGCCACGTTTCCTTCAGGCGAGATTGGCAAGGGGTGATGAGCCCGAGGCGGCCCCCGCGGGGGGTCTCCTCTTGTGCTGTGTGTCTCGACCCCGGTGACGCCGGCGGTGCGATGCGGTATGATCGGAAAACCTGACTACACCCACCGCGAAGGAGGCACCCGCCACCTGGCATCCCCGGAATCTGCGATCGGTCGCCACGCGAAGGAATCAACCATCACTCGACGCCGCGCGAGGCGGGGTGTCGAAAGAAGGGTTCGAGATGTCGAAGGATCGTTCCGCGCAGCTCATCGCCGAAGCGACGGCGATGAAATATTCCCGCCGCACCGTTTTGGCACGAGGATCCGCGCTCGGCCTGTCGGCGGCAGCCCTCGGCACTGTGCTGGGCGCCACCGGTCACGCCGTGGCCGCGCCGAATCGCGCCCCGGCGTTCCTGCAGGGCGGCAGCCTCAACATGCTGATGAGCACCGCGTTCGTGCCCGCCGCGCAGGATCTCTTCGCGGAGCAGGCAAAGACCTGGGGTGAGGACAACAGCGTCGACGTGACCGTCGACTTCATCAACTGGCCGGATCTCCAGCCGCGTACCACGTCGGCCGTGCAGGCGGGCGACGGTCCCGACATCGTCGAAATGTGGGACACGATCCCCTACCTGTTCTCGGAGAGCCTGGTCGACCTGTCCGACCTCGCCGCCACGGCGGAAGAGGTCCAGGGCGGCTACTACGACTGGGTCACCAAGACCGCGTCCGTCGACGGCGCGTGGAAGTCGATCCCGCACGGTAACTCGGCCTCGGTGGTGGCCTTCCGGGCGAGCTACTTCGAGGAAGCCGGTATCGCCGACGCCGCCAACAACTTCCCCAAGACCTGGGATGAGCTCTTCGAGGTCGGCAAGGTCCTCAAGCAGGAGATCGGCAAGCCGCTGGGGCAGGCGCTCGGCCAGAGCCTCGGTGACCCTCCGGGCTTCGCCTACCCGTACATGTGGGCGTGGGGCTCGCAGGAGGTCGAGGAGGACGGCAAGACGCTCGCCTTCGACACCGACCAGTTCCGCGAGGGCCTGGAGAAGTTCGTCCAGGGCTGGAAGGACGCGTTCGACGAGACCGGGCTCGGCTGGGACGACTCGACGAACAACAGCGCCTACCTCTCCGACCAGATCTCGGCCACCCAGAATGGCACCAGCATCTACATCGCCGCCAGCGACAAGGACGGCGAGAATTACCAGCCGGAGATCGCCGAGGACACCTTCCACGCGACCCTGCCGGCCGGCCCCGCGGGCCAGTTCGCCTCGCTGGGCAGCCGCTCGATTGGGGTGATGGACTACTCGAAGAACCAGGACGAGGCGAAGGCGTTCCTCGAGTGGTGGTTCTCGGCCGAACCGTTCCAGGCGTGGCTGGAGGCCTACGAAGGCTACATCCTGCCTCCGGGCCCGACGTTCACCGACCTCGGCATCTACACCGAGGATCCCAAGCTGGCGCCGTACATCGCGGTGCCGGAAATCGCCCGCAACAAGGGATACGCCGGCCCCGGCAACCTGAAGGCGGCGCAGGTGTCGTCGCAGTACGTGATCGTCAACACGTTTGCCGAAGCCGTCCAGAGCGGCGACGCGGGCGCGGCGATCGACACTGCCAAGGCGCACCTGGAGCGGATCTACAACCGCTAGCCATTCGCGCCAGTGGCATCTCGCCACGGCCACGAC
>JAEVYR010000604.1 GCA_023392645.1 Chloroflexota bacterium
GGACGCTCCCGCCGCAAGTTCACGGTCGATGCCCTCTTCACTGACACGCGGCCGCAGGCGGTCGGCGTGCAGGACCTCACCGAGGCGAAGACGATCGCCCTCGACCGGATCGAGCCGGACCCGGACCAGCCCCGCCGCAGCTTCGACGAGGCGCGGCTGGAGGAGCTGACCGAGAGCATCCGCAAGGAGGGCGTACTGCAACCGATCGTGGTGCGGTACGACGGCGAGCGCGACCGCTACGTGATCGTCCATGGCGAGCGGCGCTTCCGCGCGTCGCAGCGCGCCGGCCAGGAGACGATTCCGGCGCTGGTGCGCGATGTCCCGGAGCACCGACGGCTCATCCAGCAATTGATGGAGAACATCGTCCGCGACGACCTCAACGCGGTCGATCGCGCCCGGGCGCTGCGCATTCTCAAGGAGCAGATGGACGACGCGCCGTGGGAGAACGTCGCCGCCGAGGTCGGCATCCGCCGCTCGCGACTTTTTCAGCTCCTCGACACCGGAAAACTGCCCGAGCCGGCGCAGGAGCACATCCGCGCCGGAACCCTGTCGGAGAAGCAGTCGCGCGCCTTGCAGGGCCTGCCCGATGCCTACCAGCGAGCGCTGGGCGATGCGATCGTCGATCGCGCGGTACCGTCGCAGGTGGCGACCCGGATCGGCCGGGCGCTGCGGCAATCCGGCCGTCTGGAGACGTCAAGAGACGGAGCGCGTGACCACGTCGACGAGCTGCTCGACCTGGCGATCGTCGCAGGGGAGGATGCGCGCGCGGCGCAGACCGACCGGCTGCTTGCCTCGCTGGGCGAGGTCGCGACCGGCGACGCCACCGGCCGAGCAGCGCTGGCCGAGATCGCGGCGGTGCTGGGCACGCCGAAGTACACGCCGGAACGCGTGACGAAAACGGTCGGCGAGCTGGCGCAGGCGCTCTCGCAGGCCGATCCATCGGACCTGATCGCGGATCCCGCCCTCCGCGATCGCCTCCGCGCCCTCGCCGCCGTCCTCGACCGGCTCACGGGGGATGTCTAGGGGACGCCGCCAAAACGACACCCGGCGCCCATGTGGGCACCGGGTCGTCACGTCATGTGTTTCGCGCGCGTGGCCGGCGGCTTACCACCAGGCGTTCGACGCCTGGTCGAGCTTCCGCGAGTCCGCCCCGAAGAGGAGCGAGAGCACCGCCAGGAGCGTCAGCCCACCGACGAAAAGAATGAGCGCAGTCATCAGTGACTCCTTCGCGAGCGGCTTCGTTGCCGCACTATCCCTGCTATTCCAATCATACTTCCAACGCACCGCGAATTCAACCTGATATGCACATATGGTGATATATGCCGGCTATCACCAGTTGTGACCGGAGAAATGGCGAGAATCGGCGCCATAGCGCAGCGCGACCACGTCGAGCAGGACCAACAGGAGCAGCAACGCGAGCAGGATCATGGCAATCACTCCTTGTCGCCGGCGGCAGGCACCGCCGGTTCGTGTACTGCCCGAAAAACGCCGCGCGGGGAACGTCGTCAGATGCTGGGATGGCCCGTTTCTGCTAGTCTCAGGATCGGTACGCGCCCGAGCCGTCTGTCACCAAGCGAGCTGCCTCAATGATCCCGACCGGGACCCTCCCGCGCCGCCTCACCACTCTCGTCGTCGTGATCGCCGGAACGCTCCTGCTCCAGGCCTGCAGCTTCGGCGATTCCCTCGAGCCGGAGCCAACCCCCGCGCCTACTGCCGTCACATTTCAGCCCGGCGACGAGGCCGTTGGCACTCTCGTCGACCGGGGCCTCCCGGCCTGGGAACAGGTTGACTCCTGGACCGCCGAAACCCGGGGCGACACGAGCGCCAACGAGGGCGGCATCAGCAGCACGACCACCACGACCGTGATCCCTCCCGACCAGCGGCACGTGCTCACCATGAACGGCGACACCGTCGTCACCGAGGAGATCGTGCGGGGCGACACCATCTATATGCGCGGCACGCTCGTTTCTTCGTCGATCTACCCCGCCGTCGACGCGGAAACGTGGATCAGCTTCACCGCCGACCAGGTGCCGGAGAAGTCGGTGCTGGCGCAGGAGGTTGCGTTTCTCACCACGCCACCCGGCTATCCCTTCGGCGACTTCACCGAGGAGACCCGCGCGCTGCCTGCCTCCCCCTCGGGCGAGATCAAGGTCGGCGACACCGTTTGCGAGGCGTGGTCCTTCACGACGACAACGCCGGACCAGCCGGGCATCGACTACACCATTGCCTTCGACTCCGAGCACCGGCCATGCCAGCTCGTCCGCGAGAGCGGCGGCGTGGTGGAAACGACGACGTGGACCTACCCCGCATCGCCGGAGCCGGTCGCGGCGCCCGAAAACGTGACGCCGGTCGAGCAGTTTCCCGACCCAACGGGCTGACACTGGAACGAATCCTGCGGTGCGGTGAACTCGGGAGTATGATCCTAACGGACCCAACCCGTGGGCCCGGTCGCCTACCACGGAGTCAACAACGATGGAATATCCCCTGAGGAAACCCTTCGTCCTACGCGCGCTGTTCGCGGCAATGCTCGCGCTGCTGGCGATCGTCCCGGCCACGGTGGCGCAGCAAACCCCGACAACGGAAGGCGAGATGACGCCGGTCGAGGTGGTCGACAAAGTCGGCCCGGCGGTCGTCACGGTGATCAACCAGCAGACGGTGGGTGATGTTTTCGGCGGTCAGCAAACGGTGGAAGCCGGCGCCGGCACCGGGTTCATCATCGACGACCAGGGTCACATCGTCACCAACTGGCACGTCGTCACCAATGGCACCAGCTTCTCGGTGATCATGTCCGACGGTACCGAGGTGCCGGCCGAGCTGATCGGCCAGGACCCGCGCGACGATCTCGCAGTCGTGAAGATCGATCCATCGAACGTGACCGCGACCGTGCCGCTCGGAGATTCCAGCCAGCTCAAGCA
>JAEVYR010000623.1 GCA_023392645.1 Chloroflexota bacterium
CCCACTGGACGACGGCAGCGTGTACCAGCTCTGGTTCCACCCGGCCGAAGGCGACAGCGTGCTGCCGGGCACGACGTTCACGCTCGATGCCGATGGGCTCGGGTTCGCGTTGATCGCCGCCGACACAGGCGCGTTCGAGGCCATCTCGATCTCCCGCGAGCCCGAAGGCGGCAGCGAGGCGCCGCCGGGTCCGATCGTGCTCACCGGCGATGCCGCCGGGGCGCGCGGGTGAACCACGCCGAACGCGCCACGCCGCTTCCGGGAGGGCCCGCGCGCTGGCGCGAGATCGCCTGGCTGGCGCTCACCTGCGCGGTCGCCTTCGTGTTGCGCTGGCCGTTCCTGAACATGCCGATGATCGCCGACGAAGGTGGCTACGCCTACGCGACGCGGGCATGGCTCGATGGCACCGGGCAGCTCTATGGCGATGTCTGGATCAGCCGGCCACAGGGCATCTTCTACCTCTACGCCCTGATCTTCGAAACGCTCGGCACCGACACTGTCGCCTTCCGCCTGGCTGCCTGGCTGTCGATCTGCGGCACGGCGGTTGCCGTCTGGCTGGTTGCCCGGCGCTGGCGGCCGGCACCGGTCGCCGCCGTCGCCGCGATGCTATTCGTGATCGTATCCGGCGCACCGAACCTGGAGGGGTACACGGCCAACGCCGAAATGTTCATGATCCTCCCCTCGGCGTGGAGCGTCTGGACCCTGATCCGGGGCATCGAAACGCGCTGGGCACACCACTGGGTCTACCTGACCGGGGTGCTGATCGGCGTGGCGACAGTGCTGAAGCCCTCGGGGTTCGTGATGCTACCGATCGCGATCTTCGCGATCCTGATCACGACACGCGCGCGGGGGGAGACGGGACGCGTGCCGGTCGGATGGCTCCTGGCGGGCCTGGCGACGATCGGCATCCCGGCACTGATCCACGGCTGGGTCCTCGGCTGGGGCGATTTCCTGTATGCGACCGTCACCTACCGCCTGACCCTCCAGAGCAGCGCCACCGTCGGCATCTCGCATCACCTGGCATCGATCGGCCGCCTGGCGCTGCGTCTCCTGCCCCTGCTGATCCTCGTGACCTGCGTCACGCTCATAGCCCATCGGCGGCAGGTGACCGACACGATCGGCGCAATCCCCTGCTGGCTGCGAAGCGGCCCCGTGCGGCGCTGGCGCGGTCGTGCCAGCACAGCGCTGGCGCACGCCGGCGAGCCGCCGGCGCTGCGCCACGTCGAGGTGCCCGCCGACGAGGTTGGCATGGTGCTGCGGCTGTGGGTCCTGGCGTCGCTCGCCGGGATCGCGATGGGCGGCGACTGGTGGGCGCATTACGCCATCCAGATCGCGCCGCCGTTCGCGATCTGGTTCGCGGGGATGCTGGTGGCGACGTTCGCGGCAGCTCGGCGCTGGCTTCGATGGCTCATCGTGGTCGGGAGCGTGGCGGTCGTGCTGTCGCCCTGGTGGGTGGTCACGCTGGGGTCGACCGAGGCGATGTCGAATCGCCTGTTCGCGCATCCCGGCTACCAGGCGCAAGACGAGATCGCGGCGTGGCTGCGAGACAACAGCGCGCCCGGCACGCCGATCTTCGTCGCCTTCGACCAGGCGGCGATCTACTACCTCGCCGACCGGCCGCCGGCCTATCGGCACCTCTACGACCAGGAGCTGCGCGCGCTGCCGGAGTCGTACAGCGAGATCATCTCGATCATCCGCAGCCCGGAGCGGCCCCTTTACATCGTCAGCACGCGCCAGCCCGGTCCGTATCCGGACGACAGCCGCACCTTCTGGCAGGAGGTCGGCAAATACTACGAGCTGGAGACGATGATCGACGACATCCCGATCTACCGGGCCCGCGACTACACACCACCCGCGCCATGAGCGCGATCGAGCCGATGCGACGGCATTGGTTGCCGCATCGCGTGTACAGATGGTCGTGTCTCAGCGGCGCCCGTCGAGGCGGCCAGCCTCTCGATCCTGCAGCGCGCGGCTCAGGTTGAACCCGGTCGAGATCATGCCGATGTGCGAGAACGCCTGCGGGAAGTTGCCGAGAAAGTGTCCGGTCTCCGGGTCGATCTCCTCGGGCAGCAACCCGAGCGCGTTGGTCCGCTCGCACATCCGATCGAAGCGGTCCCGCGCCTCGTCGAGTCGTCCCTGCAGCACGAGATTGTCGATCAGCCAGAAGCTGCACAGGAGGAACGCGCCCTCGTGGCCGGCCAGGCCGTCGGGCGACTTGTCCGGCAGGTAGCGATAGACCAGCCCGCCGCCGGCGCTGAGCTCGCGATCGATCGCCTCCACGGTCGCCTTCACCCGGGGATGATTCGCGGGCAGGGCCCGGCGGATCGGCAGCCCGAGCAGCGCCGCGTCGAGATGGCCCCCGTCGAGCCCCTGGGTGAGGTACCCCTTTTCCTCGTCCCAGGCGCGGTCCAGGATGCGCTGCTGAATCGTTTGCGCCAGGGCCTCCCACGCATCGGCATCGCCCTCGTAGCCATGCCGGCGCGCCAGCTTCGCGCCGCGGTCGAGCGCCACGCCACAAATACCGGCCGAGTAGGTCTGCACCCTGCTCTCTCCGCGCACCTCCCAGATGCCGCGATCCGGCGTATCCCAGGCATCGCGGGCGCGTTCGACGTAATGCCGCAACTGGCGCCACAGGTCCTTGGTCAGCTTGCCGCCGTGGTTGCTCCACTGGTACGCACAATCGAGGATTTCGCCGTAGACATCATGCTGCACCTGGTCCCAGGCGCCATTGCCCCAGCGCACCGGCGAGGAACCCCGGTACCCCTCGAGGGTGTGGTCCTCGTGCTCGGTGATCCGCTTGTCCCCGTCGAGCGTGTACATCAGGTTGAGCCCCTCATCCCGGGCCAGCCCGAGCACCCAGCTCAGGAACTGCCATGCCTCGCGCTTGAGCCCGATCCGCCGCAGGGCGTAGACCGAAAATGAGGCGTCGCGCACCCAGACGTACCGGTAATCCCAGTTGCGCCCGCCACCCATCAGCTCCGGCAGCGACGACGTCGGCGCCGCGACGATCGCGCCGTTGGCGAGGTAGTCGAGCATCTTGAGGGTGATGGCCGAGCGCTGGACCTTCGCCCGTTGCGGCCCGTGGTACTCGAACTGGCGCAGCCAGCCGAGCCAGCCCTCGACGGTGTTGGTGATCGCCGCGATGGGAGAATCGACCGACGACGCGCCGGTGCCGCCGTTCCAGCGCAGGCAGAACGAGATCGCGTGTCCTCGCGTCAGCTCCCACGTGCCGCCGGCGCCATCGAGCGGGCCGGACGCCTCGAGGACGAGGTCGACATCGGGGTAGCGCCGCGAGCGGATGCGCACCGCGTCCGCGTTGGCCGCGTTTTCGCGCTCGACATCGACACCGCCTTGAATGCGAATGCCCGCGCGGACGGTGGCGCTCCCCTCCAGCACCTCGACCACGCGCAGCAGCTCGCCGACGTCCATCGCCGAGACGGCGCTGAGGTTTGCGTCGCGCCGCAGCGGCATCATGTCGGTCACCCGGACCACCCCGTCGGCGGTCCTGAGCTCGGTGATCAGCACCGAGCTGTCGCCGAAATATCGGTGGCGAGCGCCGATGAGATCGCCGACATCGATCGTGAAGCGTCCACCCACCTCGTCATCGAGGATCGAGCAGAAGACCGGATGCTTGTCGAACCGAGGCAGGCACAGCCAATCGATTGACGCGTCACGGCCGATGAGCGCGGCCGTGGCGCCGTCGCCGATCAGCCCATAGTCCTGAATCGGCAGGTATCCGTCGTTTCGCTCGATCGGACGAAACTCGAGCTCCTCGCGCGAGGCGGCGGCAAAGCTTGCGGTTTCCATGGATCCTCTCCCGCCACGCAGGGTCGACTCGTACCACATCCGGATACACACGTCAGGAAGACGATGCGCGTGCCTGGTGCGTGCCCGGCGCGCCTGAACCGATCATCCCGCTCCGGTGTCAGCGACCACCTCGTCGCAGCTTCGGCACCATCCATCCGAGAATCGCGCCGATCAGCCCGAAGATCAACAGCGCCCAGACGAGGCGCATGCGGAACTCCCAGAAGAAGAGGGTCAGGTCGACTCGCTGCGCGTTCTGGGCGGCGAACACCACCGCCAGGATCAGGAGGACGGCGAAGGCGAGCCGCTTCGGTGAAATCCTGACGCCGGCGGGATACTCCCGTCGCGGCGGTTGCTGCTGTATCACGCCGTGTCTCTCCTCACAGCCGCCAGGACGGCTTTGCCTGCTCGTGATCCGCCAACTGGTGACCCGATTCATCGACGGCGCCGGGCGAGCTCATGCGCTCGTTATGCAGGTACGCCGCCCGCCCGATCGCGTGCGACCCCATGGGCGTGGTGATCGTCAACATCAGGATCAGGAGGATCAGGCGCTTGATGCTCGCGGCGTCGCCCACCAGCATGGCCGCGATCGCGATCACGACCACCCCCAGGAACGCCGATTTGCTCGCCGCGTGCAGGCGCGTGTAGATATCCGGCATCCTGATCATGCCGTAGACGCCCAGGGTCATCACCAGCAAGCCAAGCAGTATCAACGCATCCGATATCAGGTCAATCATGGCACATGGCCCCCACCGCCGGGGATTGGCGTCATTCCAACCCCTGCTCGCTGTAGTACCGCGTGATGACGACGGTGGACATGAACGAAAGCAGGGCGAGCATGAGCGCCGCGTCGAGGTAGTAGGAGCGTCCGGTCGTCGTCGAGTAGAGGATCAGCACCGCGGTCAGGATCAACGACAGCGCGTCGAGCCCGAGCACGCGCGTGAGTGTGCCGTCCCCGCGAATCACGATCACCACCGTGGCGAGCAGCAGCACGAGCATCCAGACCAGCGCGACATAGAAGACGATCTCGGTCACCGGCTGACCTCCTCCGGCAACGGCGGCACCACCCGTCGCTCGAAATGCTCGAAGAGCCAATGGTAGTGGTCACGGACCGCGTCCGGGTCGCTCGCGTCGATCGCATGCACCAGCATCTCGTTGGTTTCCTTGTCGACATCGACGAGGAAGGTCCCCGGCGTAACGGTGATCACGAAGCCGGCCATACCGTTGGAGGCCGGCGAGCGCTCGCCGATCGGGATGCGGACGATGCCGGGATGGTCCAGCGGATGAATGCCGAGCACCCGAGTGGCGACCAGCCAGGTTCCGGTGAAAACCTCCCTGATCTCGGCCAGCACGAAGATCGGAAAGAACAGGAC
>JAEVYR010000630.1 GCA_023392645.1 Chloroflexota bacterium
TGGTCGCGGCGCCGTCCAAGCGCCGATCACCGGTCTGGCCAAGGATCAGGGGGTCAAGAATTGCCTCGTGGATTATACTGCCGAGCCATTCCAGGTGGCTTCCTACGCCGCCTTGATCGCCGCCGCGCCCGAGAGGACGCCGGTGCCACGGACACCCCATCCGAGGATGGAACTCATTGGTGGCGCGATTGATATGGAAGGACGGGTTTTGTTCATGAGTGCCAGAGCCACTAATTCCCCGTCGATCTCTGCTGTCGCTCAGTAAAGGAGCTCACAATGGTAACGGTTGCATTGCTCGTCCGCGTCGAGGCAAAACCTGGCAAGGAAGCGGAGGTCGAAGAATTCCTCACGAACGCCCAGACGATCGTCATGGGGGAGCCAGATACGGTGGCGTGGTTTGCCGTCAAGTTCGGTCCGTCCAGCTTCGGCATCTTCGATGCGTTTCCCAATGATGCCGGTCGGCAGTCGCATCTTGCGGGCCAGGTAGGGACGGCTCTGATGGAACGAGCCGACGAACTCTTTTCACAGCCGCCAGTCGTCGAACAGATCGATGTACTGGCCACAAAGCTGGCCTAGCGGTGAGGTCAATCAGGCGGAAGCAGGAGAGAATCTGTCCTGGGTGATGAGAAGACGGTGTCCACAACGGACTCTTCGCGGACCGCAGCCTTCGGGGTCGGCGACGAACCGCCATTCACGGACCTGGTCAACCGCAGAAGCTGGGCTGTCCGCCGGGCCTCGGTCTCTCGCAGCCTGCTCCCGCTGGGCTACCGCTACCGGCGACCCCGCCATGACCTGACTCATCGCCAAGACCCGGAGGCAGGCGCCGCCGCCAAGCATGTTTTAGTGGAACTGTAAACAACGGGGCTGCTGGAGCTGGATTCCGGCTCATCGACGTGGATGAATGTGAAATCCACAGTCACGCCGGCATGGCAAAAGGTTGGGACCGCATCGGGCAGCCGCTGAAGACTGCCGCTACGGTTGAGGATCGGAAACGGACAGTGTGCCGTTTCTAGACTGTGCTTCTTGGAAGTCGATCCACCGGAACGTGCCGGACAAGCACTGGGCGCATCGCGCGGCCTTCTCAAGGAGATGGCCGCGACGTGGCGACAGGGCACCCCGTACTGGTGATGGACAATGTCAGCCAACACCGCTCGCCGGTGGTGAAGGACTGGTGGACGGAGCAGAACGGGCGGACGACGCCCTCCTGGGTGCCTCGCCACCACCCGCACCTCAACATGGTCGAACCGGTCTGGCGCTTCCTCAAACAGCACGTGGCGTATCATCGCTTCTGGAACGATTTGGAGGCGCTCCAATCCGCGACCGCGACCCTGCTGGACCGGCTCGATGGGCACTTCCACACCGAGGAAGCACCGAGCCTCCTCTTGCGCAAAGGCTTTTGCCAATTCGCATAGGAGCGATCATGTCCGAGTGGATCGAGCTCATTACCGCTATCGCCGCCTTGCTCAAGGCACTCCAATGGCCACTGCTCGCCCTGACAATCGGCCTGCTCTGGCGCGACGAAATCAAACTGCTCATGCGTCGCTCCCGATCCTGGAAGGTCTTCGGTGTGGAAGGTGAGTTCTCGGATCTGGTGGAAGACCTTGCCGACAGTACCTCCATGCCCGGGATATCGGGGCCGGGGCCCAGTGCGCCTGAGCGAGGACTGGAGACGGGAGCGGGCCGGGGTGACGACGATGATTTGGCGAGTGAGATTTTCCGGCTGGCAGCCGTGTCGCCCCGGGCAGCGCTGATGCAACTGGCGGCCGAGATCGAGGAGACGCTCATCGATAAGGCGCAGCGCCATATGGCCGTCGACGACCAATTCGACGACTTGGATGCGTCGCGCATCAATGCGAAGGATGCAACCAACTTGCTTGTCACCCTCGGGCTCATGCCGCTGTCGCTTTCAGAGAACCTGGCGCATTTCCGGGAGATCCGGAACAGAGTCGTGCATGGAGGGGAAGGGAGCGAGCGGGAGATCCTGAGCGCGATCGATTCCGGGTTGACGATCCTGCGGCAGCTCAAGTCGATCGACGCTCCGGACGAGCAGTCAGACGAGCCCTGGTCGGAGCATGTCGCGGCTGATACGCCAGCTCCGCAATCCGAGACCGCTCCAGATCCCCGGACCGCTGACAATTCGCGCCAGGATCGTGTCGATTCTCCTCCTACACTGCCCGCTTCTGGCAGATGGCCACGTCCTCGCCGTCGGACGCCTTCATGATGCTTCTGACCTTCCCGAGCTCCTCGGGCGTGCCGTGAACAATCACCAACAGCTTGCCGGCTTGTACATCCCGCTCGTAGTTCAGGATGCGTTCCTTCTCCAGCCCCTTGCCCAGAAGCGCTTCAATCAAGCCGCCGACAACACCCATCTGGAGCGCACCGAGCGCTGAGGTCACCAGGGGACCAAGTATCACGCTCGGTCCCACCAATGGTGCTCACAGCATGGTTGTACCGCCAGCGATCAATCCAAACAGGCCGCCGACCCAGGCGTCGATGCAGGCCATGTCCCGCGCAACATCACCGGTGGTCAGAAACCCGGTGACCCGGTTCTTGGCTTCGAAGTCGCGGGCGATGATGGAACTGTTCTCGGAGGCACTGCCAGCGTCAATGGGCCGCTGGACCGTCTGCTCGGCCTGATCGGGCGTATTGAGCACGCCGACCACCATATCCCGTGACGCAATCTGGGCGTCGGATGCTCTGTTGGGGTGGTCTGACACGGGTAGCTCCCATCCTCGTTGCCGCCCGGTGGCTCGCTCGATCGCCGTAACGAGTGGTGTGAGGTTCCGCGATGGTTCATTGAACCTATTATGTGCATTGTGGCTTGGTATCCTGGTCAGCAAGAAATCCGTCTGAACTCCCAGTGACTTGGCTCACTCCTGCTTAGCCAATAGGTGCCAAGTTCCACAGTATTTCCGCATTGACATAGCAGTTTACGGGTGCAGGCTGCAGGCATCTTCGGGTCTTTGGATGAAAACCCGTTGCACCCCGCCGTCCGGATCGCCCATGTACTCATGGCGGGTCGTGGACCGCTTCTTGCTGCCGAACCCAACATAGCGGAGACGTTGCTCACCTCGATCGGTGTCGAGGGTTCCACAGTAACCGGGCGTGCCCGCCGATGTGCTCCGTGTTGCGGCAACCGATCTGCGAGACAGGAGGCCCACTATGGCGACGGCGATCTGTGACATCTGTGGCATCCGGCCCGCCACGAGGCGCGTTGAGGTCGTGCAAAACAGGGAGCGTCGAACCCTCGCTGTCTGCGATCTCGACTACCGTCGCCTGGTCCGACAGCGGCGCCACGCGTCTCCCTTCGAGTCACTCTTCCGTGGGACAGGTTTCGAGGACTTCTTTGGCGAGGACCCGTTCTCGGCATTCGCCAGACCGGAACGGTCCGACAGCCGGCGGGCGCAGGAGCGGGCTTCCGTCGATATCACCGCCGCCTTCAGCGAGCAGACCCATGACCTGTTGCAGAAGGCAGCGCAACGGGCCGTCGCGTTCGGCAAGCGCGAGGTTGACACTGAACACCTGCTCGACGCGCTTATGGACAGCGACGTGGTCGAAGCCATCCTGAAGCAGGTCAAGGTCTCACCCGACGAGGTGAGAAACCAGATCGAGTCGGACGCCGAGCGTGGTGACTTCACGCCCGACCGTGATGAGCAGATCGAGATCTCGGTCTCGCCCCGGGTGAAGAGCGCGCTCGAGCATGCCTTCAACGCATCCCGCGAGCTGGGGCACAGCTACGTGGGCCCCGAGCACCTGCTGATCGGTCTGGCGGAGGAACAGGACGGGCTGGCAGGGGACCTCCTGCGCAAATACGGGCTCACGCCCCATGCGCTTCGCCAGCAGGTCGTCAAGGTCGTCGGAAAGGGTGCGGAGGAAGGCCGTGTTCCGACGCAAACGACCACACCGCAGCTCGACAAGTACTCCCGCGACCTGACCGCGATGGCCAGGGAAGGGAAGCTCGACCCGGTCATCGGGCGTTGGCAGGAAATCGAGACGACGATCGAGATCCTCGCCCGGCGCAAGAAGAACAACCCCGTTCTGATCGGTGAGCCGGGTGTCGGCAAGACCGCGATCGTCGAGGGCCTCGCCCAGGCGATAACCAACGGCGACGTGCCGGAGGTCCTGCGCGACAAGCGCCTGGTTGAGCTGAACGTCAACTCCCTCGTCGCCGGGTCCACCTATCGTGGGGAGTTCGAGGAGCGCATCAAGCAGGTGCTTGACGAGATCGTCGCCCACCAGGATGAGGTCATCATCTTCATCGACGAATTGCACACCATCATGGGCGCCGGGCAGAGTGGCGAGGGCGGGCTGGATGCCGCCAATGTGTTCAAGCCCGCCCTTGCCCGCGGTGAGCTGAACCTGATCGGCGCGACAACCCTCAACGAGTACCAGCGCCACATCGAAAAGGACGCAGCCCTGGAACGACGCTTCCAGCCAGTGTTCGTGGATGAGCCCACCGTCGAGCAAACCATCATGATCCTGCGCGGCCTGCGCGATCGGCTGGAGGTCCACCACAAGGTCACCATCACCGACGAAGCGCTCGTGGCAGCGGCCGAGCTCGCCGAGCGGTACGTTACCAACCGGTTCCTGCCTGACAAGGCGATCGATCTCATCGACCAGGCCGCCGCACGGGTGCGGATCGGTACGACGTCCCGACCAGCGGCGCTGCAGGAACTCGAGGCCGAGATCAAGCAGCTTCGGCGCGAGGAAGACTACGCCACGTCGCGCAAGCAGTTCGACCGGGCGCAGGGGTTTGCCTCTCAGGTAGCTGACAAGGAGGCTCAGCTCACCGATGAGACGGAGCAGTGGCGCAAGCGCGTCGGCTCGGGCTCGGTCGAGGTCCGCCCCGAGCACATTGCCGAGATCGTATCGAACCTGACGGGCATTCCCGTCGCCGAGCTGACCACCGAGGAGCGCGACAAGCTTCTCCACATGGAGGAGGTGCTGCATCGCCGGGTCATCGGGCAGGATGAGGCAATCGAGGCGGTGAGCGCCGCGGTGCGCCTGGCGCGGTCGGGTCTCACGGACGAACGGCGCCCGATCGCGACGTTCTTCTTCCTCGGCCCGACCGGTGTCGGCAAGACCGAGCTGGCCAAGGCCGTGGCCGAGACCGTCTTCGGCGACGAGGACGCGCTGGTTCGCATCGACATGAGCGAGTACATGGAGCGGCATGCCGTCGCCCGCCTGATTGGGGCGCCTCCGGGCTATGTCGGATATGAGGAGGGTGGCCAGCTGACCGAGCGGGTGCGGCGGCGTCCCTACAGCGTGGTCCTGCTGGATGAGATCGAGAAGGCCCACCCTGAGGTCCATAACATCCTGCTGCAGGTCTTCGACGACGGGCGACTCACCGATGGCAAGGGGCGCGTGGTCGACTTCACCAACACCATCCTGATCGCGACGAGCAATGTCGGCGCGGAAATCATCCAGCAGGAACTGTCGGCGCCGGAGGGGGCCGCGAAAACGTATGATGAGCTCAAGAACGCGTTGATGGAGGTGCTGCATCGCCACTTCCGACCGGAATTCCTCAACCGCATCGACGACATCATCGTCTTCCACGCGCTGGATCGCGACCAGATCCGGCAGATCGTCGAGCTGCAGATCGAGCGGGTTCGCCGCACCGCATCCGCCCAGGGTGTGACGCTCGAGTTCGACCCGTCAGTCATCGATCATCTCGCGGACGTCGGGTATCAGCCGGAGTTCGGCGCCCGGGAGCTCCGGCGCCAGATCCGAACGCTGGTTGAGACGAAGCTGGCGAGCGAGCTGCTCAGCGGCCGGGTCCAGGAGGGCGACACCGTCGTTGTCCGCTACGACGACGGGATGGACCGTGTCGTCCTGGAGAAGCAGACCGCGGAGGAGGCGGTGGTCGGGCGTGACGCGTCTGTGTGACGCCGCTCGGTCCCGCAGACGCGGGTCCATGCCTGACCACTTATGCCAGCTTGATGGGCGCGACGAATGCAGGACGGGTCTCAGGTGAGGGCACATGCCGACTCGAGGAGCCGCTTCATACCGTGGCGATTTTCGATCCTTGAGTCGGTAATTCGAAGAAGCATCATGAATGACATGCAAACCTCAAGGGTGACCAGATCGTCGTCAATGCGGAGCTTCCTGGCATCTCAAAGGACGACGTCGAGGTCACCCTCGAGGCAGGCGACCTGGTTATCAAGGGCGGCGGAAAGCAAGTCAAGAGTTTAACGAGGATCGCTACGATCGCATGGAGCGCGCCGTCGGCCGGTTCTACCGGCGAGTGCCGATGCGCGAAGGGGGCGCACCCGGTCACCTGTCTGCACGTTTTGAGGATCGCGTCCTTCAAATTTCGAGCACCGAAGCCTCGTTCAGGCGAGCAATCCGCCAAGGCGATGAAGATCACCCAATAGCGCCTCGTCCATCATTGATGTGACCTTGCTCGACCGGGCAAACGGCCCGCGCTCGACATCCTGTTCAGAGCTGCCCGACGCGCATCATGCAGATCAGATACATGCCATCGGCGCCAACGAAGGACGGCCGGGCACTCTTGGCGACGGCTGCTTGCCGCTCGGTGCCTTTGATCTTCCGGATCCGGACCTGAATCTGCATGGCATGTATTCGAGTTAGGTCAAGTTGGTATGCCGTTGGTACCCCAGGCAGGAATCGAACCTGCGACCTACCGCTTAGAAGGCGGGTGCTCTATCCGCTGAGCTACTGGGGCGCGGTCAGCCCATTGTACCAAAGCGCTCGAGGCTTATCGGCGGGTGCGGTGTCGCGCCCGATGGCTCGTCGATGGCATCCTCACGCGGCTTTGGCGCTGGTATTGCGACTGATCCCGCAGGACGGGCGAGCCACGCCCGGATTCGCGACGGGAGATCGCAGGACCATGCCGAGACGCGGGGAAGCCCCCGATTGGTACAAGAACGCGATTATTTACGGTGTCGATGTCGGCACCTTCATGGACGGTGATGGAGACGGCGTCGGGGACTTCCGGGGTTTGCGCGCCCGCCTCGATTACATCTCCAGCCTCGGTGTCACCTGCCTCTGGATTCTTCCCTGCTTTCCGACGCCCAACAACGACAATGGCTACGACATCGTCGATTACAGCAACGTCGACCGCCGGCTCGGCACGCTTGGCGATTTTGTCGCCTTCATGCGCGATGCCACCAGCCGAGGCCTGCACGTGATGCTCGACCTCGTCGTGCACCACTCGTCCAACGAGCACCGGTGGTTTAAGGAGTCGCGCGCCGACGCCAACTCAGCGAAGCGCGACTTCTACGTTTGGACCGACGACCCGCCCGACGAGACGTGCGCCGTGTTGATGTTCCCCGACGTGGAGGAGTCGATCTGGGCGCGCGATGACGCCGCCGGCGCCTGGTATCTCCACCAGTTCTACGACTTCCAGCCCGACCTCAACATCGAAGATTCGGAGCTGCGCGACGAGATTCGCAACATCCTCGGGCTGTGGATCCAACTTGGGGCATCCGGCTTCCGGGTCGATGCCGCCTCACACATGCTCGGCACCGAGGCGCTCCGGCCCGAGACGGATCGCCAGCCGCACGAGTTCCTGCGATTCCTGCGCGACACCGCCGAAGGATTCGATGGCGGCACGGTGTTGCTGGCCGAAGCCGATGTCGAGCCGGACGCGCTCGTGGCCTACTTCGGCGACGGTCACGAGATGCACATGCTCTACAACTTTGTGCTCGACAACTATCTCTTCCTCGCCCTGGCCCGAGGCACGGCCGCGCCGGTGACTCACGCGTGGGAGCTCTTGCCGGACAAGCCCGATACCGGGCAATGGGTAAATTTCCTGCGTAACTTCGACGAGCTCGATCTCGAACGGCTCGACGACGATGAGCGGCAGGATGTCTACGCGGCGTTCGCGCCCGATCCGGACATGCGAATCTACGAGCGGGGTATCCGACGCCGGATGGCTCCAATGCTGGGCAACGACCGCCAGCGACTCGAGCTCGCGTACAGCCTGCTGATGAGCATGCCGGGCACGCCGCTGATCATGTACGGCGATGAGATCGGCATGGGCGAGAATCTCGATCTCGATCAGCGCATGAGCGTGAGAACGCCCATGCAGTGGTCGGGCGACCGCAACGCCGGCTTTTCCACCGCTCCCGAGGACAGCCTGGCGACACCGATAATCGCCGAAGGGGCGTTCGGCTACCCAAAGGTGAACGTGGTGGTGCAGCGCCGTCAGCGTAACTCGCTCCTGAACTGGTTCCAGCGTGTTGTACAGGTGCGACGCCAGAGTCCCGAGCTCGGCTGGGGCGACTTTCAGCCGCTCGACTCCGGGGACGACGCGGTGCTGGCGCACCGGTGCGACTGGGAGGGTGGCACAATCGTCGCGGTGCACAATCTCTCCGACACCTGCCGCCACGTCGAAATCGCCGAGAGCGACGACTTGCATGGCCCGGTGTTCGAGATCTTTACGAGCCAGGAGGACGGTGCGGACGAGCCCGATCTCGGCAGCATCGACCTCGAGCGGTACGGGTACCGATGGTACCGTTGCGGCGGCATTCGCCTCTGACCCACATCAGCGTTCGTCAAACCGCACGCTATTAGCGGCATTGCACCTCCGGTACGAGAGAGCGCAATGGTGGAGCTGCGCGCCGCCATTTCTCACGTGTCCGTGACGTGCGCGTCACAGCGGCTATCACGAGGGTTGGATCGTGTGTCGTGGGCACTGCGCGACCCACTGACGAACCTCGCGCGCTCTGCGCGACACGACTGACCTAGCCGGTACGGTTGGGGTCGGGAAGGACCCTTCAGCCCAACGTCACCGAGAATCGCGCTATGGCGATGCCGGTTCGCACCGAAGGCGCGCTACCACCGAAACCCCAGGTATGGACCGAACGTTTTGGATGCACGGGCCCGCATCTTCCGGCTCGCTGTGGGCGAGCCTCACTCAATTTCTCCAGGACACGAGGTCAGTTGTGATGATGCACCGATCATTCACTCGCGGATCCGCCTTCGTGGCGATCGCGATCGTCTTCACCTTGCTGGGAGCGCTCGCTCCCCCGTAACCGCCCAGGGACTCGCGGCGACCGTCCATCTCAACACCTGGCTCTGCCCGGAAGGCTATGACCAGCACGAGGATTGTGAGAAGATCGGCGGCGTTTCGGTTGAGGTCGCCGCTGACGGGATCGTTCTCGGCACGATCACCTCCGAGCCGGAAGCCCCCGCGTCGATCGAGGTACCAGTTGCCGCGATGGTAAGTCTCACGGTCACCGGCGGGCAGCCCGACGGCGCGACGATGGAGTCGACCGCGCTCGAATTCGCCGCCGTGGAGGGATCGAACCCGGCAACACTGGACTTCGTCGAGCCGGCGGCAGTGTCGATCGACATCGACGGTGACGGTCTAACCGACGATGAGGAGGCTGACCTCGGCACCGATCCGACCAACGTCGATACGGACTGCGATGGCGTTCAGGACGGTGGCGAAATCAACGCTGGTACCGACCCGCTGGTGGCTGACACCGACGGTGACGGCTTCACCGACAGGGAGGAGCTCGATCTCGGATCGGACCCGCTCGATTCCGGCAGCTTCCCGCAGGCCACCGCGTCCAACGCGTTCGAGGTGCAGGTCTTCGATTGCCCGGAAGGGCACGAGGGCAAGGCGACGCCGGATCTCTGCACCGAGCCGGCAGCCGGCGTTGCGTTCACGGTCTACATTGCCGGAAGCGAATTCAGCGTGACGAAGGAGACGGATGCCAACGGCGCGGTTGCGTTCGGGGATTTGGGCTCTGGAACATTCGTTTTGCGAGAGCACCTCGACGACCTCGGATTCGAGATCACCCGCTACACGGCCATGTGCGTCGGCAACAACGCGCCGGGCGTGCCGGAAGCTCGGCAAATCTCGTACACCGATCTCGGCAAGGGCGAATACGAATTCCAGCTGAGTCAGGGCGAGATCATCACCTGTAGCTGGTACAACTTCCCCGCCGCGTCGGATGAGACGCCCGTGCCTGTGAAGACACCGCCCGCGACCGAGGTGCCGATCACGGCGCTGCCGTCAACGGGCTCCGGCGATGCGGAGAACGACGTCACCGGATCAGCCGCGCCCCTCCTTGCCAGCGCGCTCGCCCTGGCCGCGTTGGCGATGGGCATCGTGGCGAAGCGGCGCTACGCGCGTTAAAGCCGTTCCGCCAATCGGGCTGGCTCATGCCGACTGCGGGTGAACAACGACGTCGGGGACAGGCGCGACCGCACCCCGATACAGTTCCCGGATGCCGTATCAGGCGCGAGCGGTGGTTCCCGATGACTCCCCGGTGCGAGAGCCGGGGAGTCATCGCATCCAGATCGGATCGGATAGGTGTGCGGCGACTGGGTGACGTGGTGATCGATCTGAGCGGCGTAGCGCTGGTCGATGTCCGCGCGTTCGAGTGCAAACGACATGCCTGCGACGTTCGCGCCGCTGAATGCCACGGGCGCGACTTAGCGGAGCTGCGCGGTGATCCGGGCGATCGCGCTTGTGGCATCTGTCTGGGAGTAGTGCAGCACCACGACGGCGATCATCAGCACGACCGCGCCGGCGACTGCCACCTGCGGCCGCCGGCGCGTGCCACCCTGCCAGGCGACCACCAGCGCCGCGATGCCGGCCAGGGCGATCAGCATGCCCGCGATCGCCGGCACACCGACCAGGACCCATGACGGTGTCGATGGATCCGTCGCGGCGCTGGCGCCGACTTCGACGGTGCCGTAGGCGCGCCACTCCGGCTCAGTCGGCTGGCGCACGATGAGCTGAACCTCCCAGTCACCGGCGAGGCTGAGCTCACTGCCCTCGTAGGTGTACTCGGTGCCGCCGCCGTGGATGAATCGCAGGTCCTTCTCGCCCGTCTTTTGCTCCGACGATTCGACCCGCAGCAGCACCTCGGTTTCATGCAGCATGGGCTCGCCGCCGACGGTGAGGGTGAATCGGTTTGGTCCCGGCGTCCCGGGTGAGATCGCAAGGTGCGCGTCGCGCTCGCCGCCGGTCAGGTCGATCTCGATCCCTGTCGGTGACGCTGCGATCGCGTCCCGGGCCGGTGCCTGCGCCGTCAGTGCGCCGACCGTTGCCAGCACCACGATCGCGAGCAACGCCTCCGCGGCCACCGCGTAGCGGAACCGAGCCGTCCACGCGCGTGCCCTTTCCGGGGCTCCGGCGAGGTGGCGGAGCTGAGAAGTTACGATGAAGAGATTGAAGGCTGCCAACAAGAGGATCGGCACGAGCAACGACAACTTCACCAGTAACGCCTTGCCATATCCGGTGTGCAGCAGGGCGTCGACACTGCCGACATGGAGCCAGGCCGCATACAGGCCCGTCAGCCCCAGGGTTGACCAGGCGACCAGCGCGATAGTCGAGAAGCGTGGCAACAGCCGGGAAAGCACGCTCCGTCTTGTCGATGGATCGAGCCCGACTGACAACGGCCCCACGACGATCACCAGCGCGAGGATGCCGCCGGTCCACAACGACGCGGAGAGGATGTGGAGCACATCCGCCAGAATCGCCGGTCCGCGCCCCTCTTCGAGTGCGGACGCATGGGCGATGTAGCTGAACGGCGTCACGGATGCGACGGAGAGTGCCAGCGCGAGCGTCGTCGCGACCGGTCGGCGGCGCGGCCACCACCACGCGGCCCACTGCAACGTGACTGCCAGCGCCAACAGAAGGGCGATCCGCAGATACCACAGCTCGCCGTAGCGGGTCTCGCCCAGCGTCGAGCGAATGCGCTCGATCAACGAACCCTCCGTCAGCGATGCTGCCTGCACCGCGAGCGCAAAGAGGTCTCCAAGCACCGCGATGACGATCGCGATCGTCGTGTAGCGCCGCATGCGGTGCGTCGCGGTACGCGCGACGGGCCATGCCGGGGCGAGAGCCGGCCGGATTACGAAGAGCCAGATCGGCCAGGCGGAGATCGCCGCGGCGAGCCCGATCAGGGATGCCCAGCGCGACGCGGTTCGAAGCCAGAGCGGCGGCCCCGAGTCGGTGTCGGCGGGGCCGGTCGTCGTGGCGACATCGGCTGCCGTGCCGATCGTGAAGGCAAAGTAGTTCTGGGCGGTGTGCCCGTCGGCGGTCGAGAGCGTGCGCCAGAGGACGGTATAGGTGCCGTTCGGCAGGTCCGGAGGGAGCGTGAGCACCATGCTGTTGTCGGTCGCGCCCGCTTCGACCGTCGTGCCGTCAATCAGGGTGCCGTCTTGGTCATATAGCTCGGCCTTCGTATAGCTTCGCTCCAGCGGCTCGGTGAATGTCATCGTCACCGCGGCCGGCGCCTCCGACACGATCGCGTTTGGCGCGGGGTCGCTGGTGTCGAGATTAGCGTGCGCCGATGCGCTGACGGGAATCAGGGCAAGAACCACCGCCAATGCGAAGGCGGTGGTCAGGATTGCCCTGCCGTTTCGGACCAGGGCCTCTCGACTCTGGTGAAAGCACGAAGAGCGCATCGCGATACCTCTTGCCGGCAGCCGGCAGTCCGTGATCGACTGCCGGCGCGGCTTCGTTCGGGCGCGCTCGCACGAGCCGGAGCCGCCGAGCGCGCCGTCGATTCAATCCGGAGTGCCGCCGACGGTTAGCTGGCGTCCGGCTTGGGGAACTGCAGCGGCTCGATCGGCTCGACCTCCGAGAAGGTCTCCGGACCGGACTCGAAGGTTTC
>JAEVYR010000153.1 GCA_023392645.1 Chloroflexota bacterium
CCTGATAGTAGGAGTCGAGCGAGTCGCTGATGTCGTAGTGCCAGACGAAACGCACGTTCGGTTTGTCGATGCCCATGCCGAAGGCGATGGTGGCCACGATCACCGCCAGCTCGTCGGTCATGAACGCGTCCTGGATGGCGTCGCGTTCCGAAGCCTTCAGGCCGGCGTGATAGGCCCGGGCGGCGACGCCGCGCTCCCGCAGCGCCTCGGCGATCTCCTCGGTGTCGCGGCGGCGGGCGGCGTATACGATGCCTGGCTGCTCGCGCGCGACGATGCCGTCGATCAGGGCCGCGCGCTTCTCGTCGCCGTCATGGAAATGCCGCACCGCGAGATGGATGTTGGGCCGGTCGAAGTCCTGCACCACCAGCTTTGGGTCCTGCATGTCCAGCCGCTCGATGATCTCCCCCTGCACGCGCGGCGCGGCGGTCGCCGTCAGCCCGAGGATGGTCGGGTGCCCGAGCCTGGCGATGTTCGGGCCGAGGTGGAGGTAATCGGGGCGGAAGTCATGCCCCCACTCACTGATGCAGTGTGCCTCGTCAATGACGACCACCTTCGGCTTTGCCTCTTGCAGCGCCGCGACGGTGTCGTCGTTCCGGAGCTGCTCCGGCGCGAGGAAGAGGAAGCGAATCTCGCCGTCACGCACCTCGTCCAGCACCTGCGCGCGCCGCGAGTCGCTGAGCGCCGAGTTGAGCTCGACGGCCAGACCGGGCGCGATCGCGTCGAGTGACTCGACCTGGTCGCGCTGGAGGGCGATCAGCGGCGAGATCACCAGCGTCAGCCCGCCGAGCAGGCCGCCGGCGATCTGGTAGATCGCTGATTTCCCCGAGCCGGTCGGCATGATCGCCAGCGTGTCGCGGCCGCGGAGGACGGACATGATGGCCTCCTCCTGACCGGGACGGAGCTGGTCGAGGTCGAGATGCGTCTTCGCGAACGCGCGAACGTCCTTCCTTGTCGGTTTTGGCATGGTGTCCCTGGGGTGGAGGAGGGGTGAATCGATACGTAGGGTCGTGTGATCGAAGCGGGCACCGTTCCGTAGTGCCGCCCCTGTGGGCGGTCATCGACGTTCCGCAGGAACGCCTTGCCGAGCCGGGATGCGGCGCCAGCCGCGTCTCGGGTCGAAGCGTCCCAGCGCGAAGCGCAGTCGAAACGGCGTACCGCACACCATCAGTCGTGAACCTGGGAGCGGCTACACGACCGGAATGCCGCCGGTGACGCCGAGAACCTGCCCGGAGATGAAGTTGGCGTCATCGGACGCGAGAAAGACGTATGTCGGCGCCAGCTCGGCCGGCTGTGCCGGGCGACCCATCGGGTTATCCTGCCCGAACTTCTGCACCTGCTCCTCCGGCATCGTCGCGGGGATCAGCGGGGTCCAGACCGGCGCCGGCGCGACCGCGTTGACCCGCACGCTCTGCTTCAACCCGATCTCCGACAGCGCCCTGGTGAACGTCGTGATCGCGCCCTTGGTGCTGGCGTAGTGGATCAGGTTCGCACTCGGCTGGAACGACTGGATCGAGGTGGTGTTGATGATCGACCCGCCCGCCGGCAGGTGCTTCAGGGCCGCCTTGCTCAGCCAGAACATCGCGTAGATGTTCGTCTTGAAGGCGCGGTCCCACTCCTCGGTCGGCAGGTCCTGAATGTCGTCGTGG
This sequence comes from Chloroflexota bacterium, assembly GCA_023392645.1. Lineage (GTDB taxonomy): Bacteria > Chloroflexota > Chloroflexia > Thermomicrobiales > UBA6265 > JACCVC01. Next base: position 1,647 of record JAEVYR010000153.1, read on the forward strand.
GTCGACTGGTAGGCGGCATTGTTGACGAGGACGTCGAGCCGGCCCAGCTCCGCGACCGTGCGCTCGATGATGTCGAGGCAGTGCTGCTCCTCCTGGATATCGCCGGGAAGCGCGAGCGCCGCGCGCCCTGCATCCTCGATCGCGCGGATCGTTTCCCGCGCGTCCGATTCCTCTTCCGGCAGATACGAGATCGCCACGTCGGCGCCTTCGCGCGCAAACGCGAGCGCGACGGCCCGGCCGATGCCGCTGTCGCCGCCGGTGATCAGCGCGACCTTGCCCTTCAGCTTGCCGGAGCCTGCGTAACTGTCCTCGCCGTAGTCCGGCTGCGGCGTCATGTCGGATTCGAGCCCGGGATAGGGGAGCTTTTCCTGTGGAAAGGGTGGGCGCGGACCGCGGTCTTTCGGATCGTGGTCGGGACGCTGGGTCATGGATCGGCACTCCTGATGGTTGACGGCACGCAACGTGATACGTCCCACATTGCGTGGCGCGACGTGCGCGCTGCCTGTACGCACGTCGGGTGCCAGCCAAGCGTGACTGGAGGTCCAGAGTGTCCGCACGATTCATCGGCCGGCCGCGTGCGCGGTCATGACGACGATCCTCTTCGTCGCCGGGCTGGTGCTCCTGGGCCTGCTCGTGGTCGACGTGCATAGCACGGTCTTCATTCCGCGCGGGCAGCCGGGGCCGATATCGCGGCGGTTCTACGGGGCGAGCTGGAGGATCTGGAAGCGCATCAGCGAGCGCCTGCCCGAGCGCCGGCGGCGGATCTTTCTCGCGCAGCTCGGGCCGATCCTGGTGCCGATGACGGTGATCGTCTGGGGCACGTTGCTGGTGTCCAGCTTCGCGCTCATGTACGCGCCGTGGGTGGGGCAGTTCGAGATTTCCCCGGAGAAATCCGGGCCGATGCCGGACTGGGCGCTGGCCTTCTACTACAGCGGTTACTCGGCGGTCACGCTCGGCGTCGGCGATGTCGTGCCGAACGGCACGGTGCCGCGCCTGATCGCCGTGATCGAGGCCGCAACCGGCCTCACGCTCTTCACCGTATCCATCACCTATCTGCTCTCGGTGTACAACGCGCGCAACGAGTCTGCCGGGCTATCGGTGGCCATCTCGCGATTTGTCGGGCGCAGCGAGGGTGACGACCCGGTGTCGCTGCTGATCGGCGTCGCCCGGTCGAGCGCCGCCGAGGGGATCGGGGACTGGCTCGGGGAGGTCGCCTTCGAGCTGGCGACGCTGGTCGAGATGCGCGGGCAGTTTCCGCTGTTGCACTACTTCCACGAGCCGAACGACGACCGCGCGGTGCCGGTCGCGCTCTCCGAGCTGATGGAGCTGATCACGCTGTGCCGGTCGCTGCT
>JAEVYR010000175.1 GCA_023392645.1 Chloroflexota bacterium
TCGCGGGGACGCCCTCGTTGATTCACTACCTGATCCAACGGCTGGTCCACGGCGCCACGGTGCTGCTCGGGGTGAGCCTGCTCGTCTTCATCGCTGTCGAGGCGGCCCCGGGCGACGTCGTCGACGCCATGCTGCCGCCGGAATCGTTCGCCAGCGATGCCGCCCGGGACCAGATGCGCGAGCGCTACGGGCTCAACGATCCCGCCCCGCTGCGGTACCTGCAGTGGCTCGGGCGCACGGTGACCGGCGATCTCGGCTACTCCCTCACATCGAGCCAGCCCGTCACCGACGACATCTTTCGGCGGCTGCCCGCGACCCTCCAGCTCGTCGGGTTTGCGATGGCCATCTCGATCGTGATTGGCATCACCAGCGGTATCATCGCTGCCGTCCGTCAATACTCCGCCATCGACTACGCGGTGACGTTCTTCTCCTTTTTCTGGCTCTCGATCCCGGCATTCTTCATGGGGCTGCTGCTGATCTACCTGTTCGCCGTGAGGCTGCACTGGTTCCCCGTCTTCGGCGCGTCGAGCGCCTCGGCCCAGTACCCGGTGCTCGACCGCCTCCATCACCTCGTCCTGCCCGGCGTGACGCTCGGTCTCGAGTTGGCGGCGGCGCTGACCCGCTACACCCGCGCCAGCATGCTCGACGTGCTCCATACCGACTACCTCCGCACCGCGCGGGCGAAGGGCTTGCGCGAGCGGCTCGTGATCACGCGGCACGCCCTGAAGAACGCGCTGATTCCGGTCATCACGGTGATCGCCTTCCGGCTTCCCTACCTGATCGGCGGCGCGGTGATCATCGAAACGGTGTTCCAATGGCCGGGGCTCGGCACGCTGATGCTGAACGCCGCGACCCAGAAGGACTACCCGATGGTGATGGGGCTCGCGCTGATCGTGACGGCGGTGGTGGTCGCCAGCAGCCTGATCGCCGATCTCGCCTATGGCCTGGTCGACCCGAGGATCCGGCTGCAATGAGCACCCTGGTGACCTCTCCCGAAACGACCGTCGACGCGGCCGAGCGCGACGCCGGCATCCGCACGCGGCCGGGGTTCATGCGGCGCTTCCTCCGGCATCGAATGGCGGCGGCCAGCGTGGTGTTCATCGTCTTCATCGCCATCGCCGCCCTGCTGGCGCCGTACGTCTCGCCCTACGACCCGTACGCGATGCAGTTGCCCGAGGCGCGCAAGCCGCCCTCGCTGCAGCACCCGCTCGGCACCGACAAGCTCGGCCGCGACACGCTCACGCGCGTCTTCGTCGGCGGGCGCGTCTCGATCGCGGTGGCGCTGGCCGCGGTGGCGATCAGCACGGTGATCGGCACGCTGCTCGGGTTGGTCGCCGGCTACTGGAAGGGGTGGGCCGACGCGATCATCTCCCGCATCACCGATATCTTCATGGCGTTTCCGTTGTTCGTGCTGCTGATCGTGCTGGTCTCGATGCTCGGGCCGAGCGCCACGAACGTCGTGCTGATCCTCGGCCTGTTCAGCTGGATGGTGATCACCAGGATCGTCCGCGGGCAGGTGATGGCGGTGATGAACGAGCCGTACATCGAAGCGGCGATCGCCGCCGGCGCCCGCGCCGACCGGATCCTGCTGCGGCAGATCCTGCCCAATATCTACGTGCCGGTGGTCGTCGCGGCGACGCTCGGCGTGGCCAGCGCGATGCTCTCCGAGGCGGCGCTCAGCTTCCTCGGGCTCGGCATCCAGCCGCCTACGCCCTCATGGGGCAACATGCTGAACGAAGCGCAGTCGCTGCAGGTGCTGGTCAATGAGCCGTGGGTCTGGCTCGGTCCCGGCTTCGCGATCGCCTTGACCGTGCTGAGCATCAACTTTTTGGGAGACGGTCTTCGTGACGCCCTCGATCCGCACTCGCACAATCGGTAGTGCCGCCCCTGTGGCGGCCATTCATCGCGGGCCGCCACAGGCTCTGCCCGCGCACCCGACACGCGATGGCACCCGAAAAGAGGGTCGTCGGGGCGACGTGCCCGCGCACCCGACGTACGATGGAACCAGATTGCACAGCGGGCAATGTCGCCGGGTTGCGGTGGCGCCATCGGCGGCTGAGTCATGATCGCCCATGCCGATCGGCGCGCCGCGAGGGCGCCGCTGCGTCCGAGACGAAAGGAATCCCGAATCGTGAAGCGCTGGCGAGCCATCGTGGTGGGCCTGAACCACTACCACGTCACCGGCTGGGTCGAAAGCCTCGGCGCCCTCGGCGACCGCGTCGAGGTGGTCGGCCGCCACGATCCCGATCCCGCCCGGGAGCGGGCGCCGGGTCCAGATCACGTCGACCCGACCCTCGCCCCGATCTTTCCCGAAGCGCTGGCGAACGCCCCGTTCGACACCGACCTCGACCGGCTGATCCGCGAGCGGCGGCCCGACATCGCCCTGATCACGCTGCCCAACGCGCTCGCGCCGGCCGCCATCGAGACGTGCGCTCGCCACGGCGTGCACGTGCTGGTCGACAATCCCGGTGCCCGCACCGCGGCCGAGGCCGAACGCGCCTTCGGCGTGGCGCGAGACGCCGGCATCACGGTCGCGGTCGGCCTGTCGCGGCGCCACGGGCGCGGCTGGCGGGAGGTCGCGGCGCTGCGCGAGGAGGGGAGCCTGGGCCGGCTGCTGTCGACCGAGGCGATCTTCGTGACGTCGTCGGTGGCCGTGCGCGATCCATCCAACCCCATCTTCCGCCGCGACGAGATGGGCGGCGGCATCCTGCACTGGCTCGGCATCCATGACCTCGACGAGCTGCTGTGGCTCACCGGCGAGCGCATCGTCGAGGTGCAGGCGATGACCGGCACCATCGGCGACCCAACCGTCGACGTCGAGGATGTCGTCTCCGCCTCGGTGCGCTACGAATCCGGCGCGATCGGCACCATCCACCACGCCTATGCGCTGCCACGGCCAGGCGGGGAGGGCTGGGTCGGGCTCCGCGGCACACAGGGGTCGGTGACGATCCAGCCGAACGGCAACTGGTCGTGGATGGGCGGCGCGTCGCCGCTCGAACCCGTGCGCGGCCAGCACGTGACCTACGACGCTGCTCCATCGACGGGCTACGGCGCGACCGGCGCTGTCGTCATCGACGACCTGCTGCGCGCCATCGCGGAGGGTCGCCAACCGCTGGCGACCGGCCAGCACATCATCGACGCCCTGCGCGTCATCGATGCCATCTATGCCGCCGCGGAAACGGGGCAGCGCGTCCGCGTGGACCACGCGGCAAGAGGCCGGTAGTGGAATTCGATCTCGTCATTCGCAACGGCACCGTGATCGATGGGACCGGGGAAGCCGCCCGACCCGCGGATGTTGGCGTCACCGGCGGGCGCATCGCCGCCATCGGCGCGCTCGACGGCGCGATCGCCCGGGAGGAAGTCGACGCCACCGGTCGCGTCGTCAGTCCCGGCTTCATCGATGTGCATATCCACTCCGAGGCGCAGCTCGCCGACCCGGCCAACCGGACACGATACGGCAGCGTGCTCCAGGGCGTCACCACGCACCTCACCGCGCCGGACGGGTTCGGCTGGGCCGGGGTCGACCGCGACGGAGCGAAGCAGCTCTGGCAATCGACCCTGTTCGCGAACGGAGAAGCCGATCTCGCGCTCGACTGGCCCACGCCGGCGGACTACCTGACCATCTTCGACGGAGCCACTCCCGTGAACGTCGTGCCGCAGGTGCCGCACTGCGCTGTGCGTTACGGCGCCATGGGGTGGGCCGCGCGCGCGGCGACGGATGACGAGATGGAGCGGATGCGCCGCTCCACTCGCGCCTGGCTCGACGCCGGTGCGGTCGCGCTTTGTCTCGGTTTGGACTACCAGCCCAGCGCCTTCGCCGATACCCGCGAGCTGGTCGAGCTGAGCAAGGTCGCGCGCGAGTACGACGCGATCTACGCTGCGCACGTCCGCTACAACGACCTCGGCCGCCAGGCCGCCTGGCGGGAAACGATGGAGATCGGGGAGCGGGCCGGCATCCCCGTGCACATCTCGCACGAGAGCGTCACACCCGACACCGCGCCGTTGCTGGAGGAGGCGGCCCAGCGGTGCGACCTCACCTTCGAGAGCTACCTCTACCCGGCGGGCTGCACCCACCTGGCGCTCACCCTTCCGATCTGGGCGCAGGCGGGCGGCCCGGACGCAACTCGGGAGCGGCTGCGGGACCCCGAGTCGCGGCAACGCGTTCGGGCGCACCTCGACCAGCGCCTCGTGCAGGCGGCCGGCGCCGACCGGCCCGTGTTCGTCGACACGCCGAGCGGCCGCTACATCGGCCAGTCGATCCACGAGGCCGCGCGCGACGCCGGCCTGCCGGTTCCCGACTTTGCCCTGAAGGTGCTCGAGGAGGAACATCCCTATGCGCTGATGGTCTATCACCGGGGCACCACCCCGGAAGAGCAAAAGCAGGTCGCCTGGGACACGATCCGGCACCCCGCGATGATGGTCGCCAGCGACGGCATCTACCACGGCGCGTCGGCCCATCCGCGCGGCTATGGGGCCTTCGCCCAGGTGCTGCGCGTGAGCGTTCGCGAGACCGATGCGGTCTCGCTGGGAGAGGCGATTCGGAAAATGAGCGCGGTTCCCGCCGAGCGCTTCCGGATTCGCGATCGCGGCCTGTTGCGCGAGGGCCATGGCGCCGATATCGTGATCTTCGATCCCGACACCGTGGCGGACCGCGCCACCTGGGACGCGCCCCGGCTCGAACCGGCCGGGATCGACCGGGTGATCGTCAACGGCGTCACCGTCGCCGCGGACGGCGTGCCGACCGGCGCGCTGCCGGGGCGCGTGCTGACCCGGTAATTTCGACCGCAAATGAACCGGTGCCGCCCCTGTGGCGGCAAACGTGATCAGCAATCAGTCAGGGAGGACAGACAACATGAGACTCGTGACCTACGCCAACGCCGAAAACGAGGCCCGCGCCGGTATCGCCGTCGACGTCGGGATCGTCGATCTCCAAAACGGTGCCACCGCCATCGGACGGCAGGCGCCCGCCAGCGTTGTGGAGCTCCTGCGGCTCGGCGACGCCGGCATGGAGACCGCCCGCGCCGTCGAAGCGGCCGCCAACGACGGCGGGCTCGACGTCGTCTCCGAGCCGCGCCTGATGCCGGCCATCCCCGAACCGACCACGATCTACCTGCTCGCCGGCAACTACCAGTCGCACATCACCGAGGGCGGCGCCGATCCGGTCGACAAGGCTCGCATCACCCCGCGCCCGTTCATCAAGCCAGGCACCGCCGTGATCGGCGACGGCGACCCGATCCGGATCCCGGCCGACTCCGACACCCTCGACTACGAGATCGAGATCGCCACCGTGATCGGCACCGGCGGCCGGATGATTTCCGAGGACGACGCCCCCGCGCACATCGCCGGCTACACCGTCTTCAACGATATCTCCGCGCGCAGCCTGAAGATCGCGGACCACCGCACCGAGCGCAACGGCGACTGGTTCTTCGACTGGCTGCTCGGCAAATGGTGCGACACCTTCGCCGTCGTCGGCCCGCAGCTCGTCACCAGCGACGCGATCGGCGACCCGCGCGAGCTCGAGATGGCGCTGAAGGTCAACGGCGAGCTGCGCCAGCACTCGGCCGCCGGCGAGATGATCTTCACCGTGCCGGAGACGATCGCCTTCCTCTCGCGCTTCGTGACCCTCCGCCCCGGCGACCTGATCTGCATGGGCACCCCCGGCGGCGTCGGCGCCACCACCAACACCTACCTTCAGCCGGGCGATGTGGTCGAGGCGACCATCGAACAGCTCGGCACCATCACCAACACCGTCGAACGCGCCTGAGCGCGAGGAGTCCCCATGCCCACCTATCGCGTCGGAATCATCGGCCTCAGCTGGATCACCACCCAGCCGGCCGCGCCGGGCACGCATCCCGTGCTCGGTCTCACCGTTCCGGGCAGCCACGCCGCGGCGCTGGCGCGCATCCCGGCGACGACCGTCGTCGCCGGGTGCGATATCGTGCCCGAGGCGCGCGAGCGCTTTGTCGAGACGTGGTCGTCGACCTGGCCGGATCTGACCGTCCACGACGACGCCACGACGATGCTCGACACCGAAGAGCTCGATATCGTCACCGTCGCGACCC
>JAEVYR010000182.1 GCA_023392645.1 Chloroflexota bacterium
GTGTTCCAGCTGAACTCGCTGCCGATCAGGCTCGACGCCACGATCACGATCAGGATGCCGCCGAAGAACCCGAAAATGGCCATCCCGTTCTCGAAAATGTTCGAGACCTTCAGCGAATCCTTCATGCTCGCGCGTTCGCTGACGTCGCCAATCTGATAGACGAGGTAGATCACGGTATAGAACGCGACGATGAACACCAACGCCAGGACCGGCATGATCCACGTCTGCGGCCGCCGTCGCAGCCGGAAAAGCTCGCTTTGCAATGCGTGCAACATCGATTTCACTCTCCAGTGAGGAATTCGGACCCAGAGATCACAGTTGGGCGGAGCCGTCCTGGCTTTCGGTGAGCTCCAGGAAGATATCCTCCAGGCTGCTTCGCCGAGGCGCGATCTGGCTCGCGTAGAGGCCGGCGTCAACCAGCGCGCGGTTGATCGCCGCGCCGAGACTGTCGGCGGCGATCACCACCAGCCGCTCCCCCTCGACCGTCACCTGCTCGACCCCCGGCACGGCCCGCACCACCTTCGCACCCACCTCGAGATCGACGTCTGGAATCCGCACATCGATGTACCCGTTGCGCCGCAGCAGGTCGTCGACCGACCCTTCGGTGATCTTCTCGCCGCGCCGGATGATCAGCACGTGGTCCGAGACCTGCTCGACTTCGTGCAGCATGTGGCTGGCGAGCAGCACGGCGTGCCCCTCATTCGCCATGCGAGGAATGATCGACCGAATTTCGCGCTGCCCGGCGGGATCGAGCCCGTTGGTCGGCTCGTCGAGAATCACCAGCTCCGGGTTGGTCAGCAGCGTCGAGGCGATGCCGATGCGCTGCTTCATGCCGAGCGAGAACGTCTTGTACTTGCCGTCGGCGCGCCCCTCCATGCTGACCAGCTTGATCAACTCGTCGATCCGCGACTCCGGCACGCCGCCGACCAGCCTGGCCTGCGCGCGCAGATTGTCACGGCCCGTCAGGTAGGGATAGAACGCGGGGTTCTCGATGATCGCGCCGACATGCCGGGAAACCAGCTCCGGATGATCGGTGAGCTGCTGCCCCATGATCGCGACGCTGCCCGCGGTCGGTTGCACGAGGCCGAGGACCATGCTGATAGTGGTCGACTTCCCCGATCCGTTCGGACCGAGAAATCCCAACACCTCACCCCGACTGACCTTCAGGTCGAGCGAGTCCACCGCGGTGATCTTGCCGAACCGTTTGGTCAGGTCGCGCGTTTCGAGCACCGTCTCCCCGCTCGATGCGTCTCGAGCGGATGCAACGGGGGCGTCGAGCAAAATAGCCACATCGTCCTCCAGAATGTCGTCATATCGAGTCCCGCGCCGGCATCGACAGGGTCGGGTCCGGCTGTATCGCGCCGCTTCGGGTTCACTCACGTCGTCGGGGCGCACCTGTATACAACCGTAGCGTCACTGTACGGCAGGGCTACATACCAAATGTGTCGAAACTGTCGCATCGCGCATTTCGCCGGTGAACGCGCGACGGCATCCTCGTGCCGGACCGCATCACGGTGCTGCCGGGACTCGTGCCCGGGACCGTCGAACACCCACGAAGCGGTTGTCATGTCGGCCGAGTGCCCGCGGGGCACAGCGTGGAGCCATCGCGCGCTGCGGCCATGGCGGGCAAGCAGGGGCGCGATGGCGCAGCCTCGCTCGGCATGGCCGATGGTACTGGTGGCGCCTACCGCGCCGCCGTGATCATGTCGCGTTTGAAGATCACCTTCAGGCTCGGCCGCTGCCCGTACATCAACACGCCCATCCGGTAAATCCGCGCCGCCAGCAACCCGGCCAGCCAGACCGCCACCACCAGCAGCACCACGCTCAGCCCGATCTCCCACGTCGCCGGATCGCCGAGCATCACCCGCGGCACCATCGTCATCGGCGACGTCAGGGGGAAGATCGACACCACCCGCGCCACCAGGCTGTCGGGCGCCCCCAGCGTGTAGATTGCCGCGAAGAACCCGATCACCACGGCGAACGTCATCGGCGTGGTCGCCGTGCTGACGTCCTCCTGCCGGCTCACCAGCGAGCCGATCCCCGCGTACAGCGCCGCGTACAGCATGAATCCGAGCAGGAAGTAGAGCAGGAAGAACCCGACCAGCTCGACCGACAGCGCCCCGAAATCGATGCCGGAGAAGCTGCCGCCCTCGACGCCGAGCGCATCGGCCAGCCGCTCCTGCGAGAACAACCCGATGCCGGCGATCAGCAGCACCGGCACGAGCTGCGTCAATCCCGCCAGCCCGATGCCGATGATCTTGCCGAACATCAGCTCGGTCGGCCGCGCCGCGTTGATCATGATCTCCATGATCCGCGAGCTCTTTTCCTCCACCACGCCCTGCGCCACCCACAGGCCGTAGACCATCACCGCCATGTACATCACCAGCGCCGAGACGTAGGCCACCCCGTAGCGGAAGCCCTGCTCGGTATCGTCGGACGCCTGCTCGCCACCGGCGCTCGTGACGGACATCGGCGGCGTCGCGCGCACCTGTTGCGCCTCCTCGGCGCTCAGGCCGAGCCGCGCCAGGTTGTCTCGCAGGGCGATATCGCTGACCGCGGCCCGCGTCAACAGCACCGTCTGGTCCTGATCGCCGCTTTCGCTGACGTAGGCGAACGCCAGCGAGCCATCGTCGGCCCGGCTCACCGTCAGCACGCCATCGGCGTCGTTGAGCAAATTGGCCGGGTCCGCGTTCGTATCGCCCACCGCGAACCGAAGCTGCTCGTCGAGCCCGGCGCTCGCGACCGTCGCGTTGAGCTCGTCGACGATGCCGCCGTGATCGCTCTCGTTGCGCACGATCACCGTGTCCGCGCTCGACCCGCTGTCATCCCCGAACACCTTCGAGATCACCGGGGGCGCCAAAATCAGCGCGAACACGACCTCAACCTGCACGATCGTCGCGATCACGAACGGCCGCTGCCGAATCTTCTGGAACCACTCGCGGCGGGCGATCAACCACACGCGGGAAAAATCGATCCTCATGCCATCACCGCCTGACCATGCTCCGCCGACGCGCGGATGTGCGCGATGTCCTCGACGCTCGCTCCCGATTCACGCACCTTGGTCAGGAACACGTCGTTCAGCGACGGCACCGTCACCTCGAAGCGCTCGACCGTCTCGCCGCGCTCCAGCGCATCGCGCAGAATCCGCTGAGCGACCGCCTCGTCGGGGATTTGCATCTCGATGAACTCATCCTTGCGCTGGCGCACCTCGACCTCGGGATACCGTTCGACCCACTCCAGCCGATCCTCGCCGGCAACGCCGAGGCGCAGGATCTTCACGCCGATGCTCTCGCGCACCGCGTGCACCGGCCCGGTGATCAGCATCCGGCCGCGATGGATGATCGCGACGTCCTCGCACAGCCGCTGCGCCTGGTCGAGCTGGTGCGTCGAGAAGATCACCGTCTTGCCGCGGCTGACCATTTCCAGGAACGCCTCTTCGAGCTGCGCCACGTTGACCGGGTCGAGCCCGCTGAACGGCTCGTCGAGGATCAGGATCTCCGGATCGTGCAACACCGCCGCCAGGAACTGAATCTTCTGCTGGTTCCCCTTGGACAGCTGCTCGATCTTCTTGTGGCGGTTCTCCTCGATGTCCAGCCGCGCCAGCCACTCATCCAGCGAGCGCTTGGCGTCGGCGGCACTGGCGCCATAGAGCTGCGCCAGGAACAGCAGTTGGTCCTGCACGCTCATCTTCGGGTACAGCCCCCGCTCCTCCGGCAGGTAGCCGAAGTCGTCGCGCGGAATTTCGATATTCGAGGTGCCGTTCCACGTGATCTCGCCGCTGTCGGGCCGCAGGATGTCCAGCACCATCCGCATCGTCGTCGTCTTCCCGGCCCCGTTGGTGCCAAGAAACCCGAACATGCGCCCCTGCTCTACGGTGAACGACACATCGTCGATCGCTCGGAACTCGCCGAATGTCTTGCTGATGTTGTCGATCACCAGCGCCATAACGCTCTCTCTCCCTGTCGTTCTCGGAGCATGCCAGGGCCACCCTCGAACATGCTAGGCTCATTGCAGTATGACCGCTGGATGTCACGCGCGTTATCCACGCATGTCACAAAACCGTGTCGCTGCCATCCAGGCCGAAGCGCGATCGTGGAGATCGCTCGTACCGTCGACGCCATGTCGATCCGATCCGGAAGGCCCCCATGCCAGACACTACGCTCGACAAAGACGTCATTCCCTACGGCGCCTGGCCCTCCCCGATCACGCCCGAGATGCTCACCGGGCAGTCGGTCGGGCTCGGCAGCCCCAAAGCCGACGGCGATGACCGCTACTGGACCGAGTCCCGCGCCTCCGAAGGCGGCCGCATGCGCCTCGTCCGTCAGCGCGGCGACGGAGAGCCCGAGCCGATCACCCCGCCCGAGATGAACGTCCGCTCCGGCGTCCACGAGTACGGCGGCGGTGCCTGGGACGTTCGCGACGGCGTCATCGTCGTCTCCAACTACGCCGACAGCCGCCTCTACCGCGTCGACGGCGGCGATCCTCGCCCGATCACGCCCGACACCCGCGATTGGCGCTACGCCGACCTGCTGCTCGACCCCGCGCGCGGCCGCCTCTTCGCCGTCCGCGAGGACCACGCGATGCCCGACGCCGAGCCGGTCAACACGATCGTCGCGCTCGACCTCGACGGCCCCAACGACGACGGCGGCGCGGTCATTCTCTCCGGCTCCGACTTCGTCGCCTCGCCCACCCTCTCGCACGATGGAGACCAGCTCGCCTGGCTCCAGTGGAGCCATCCCAACATGCCGTGGGATGGCTGCGAGCTGTGGAAATCCGATATCGGTGAGAATCACGAGCTCACCACCATCCGCTTCGTCGCCGGAGGGCCGCGCGAGTCGATCTTCCAGCCCCGCTGGGCGGCCAACGGCGATCTCGTCTTCGTCTCAGACCGCTCCGGCTGGTGGAACCTCTACCGCGCCTACCCCGGCCGCGACGATATCGACGCGCTCTGCCCGATGGAGGCCGAGTTCGGCCAGCCGCAGTGGGTGTTCGGCATGTCGACGTGGGACTTCACGCCCAACGGCGACATCGTCTGCGCCTGGACGCAGGACGGCACCTGGCAGCTCGGCCGTCTCCCCGGCGCGGGCGGTGAGCTTGAACCGTTCACCACCCCCTTCACCGTCTTCAGCGGTGTTGAGGTCGGGAATGGCCGGGAGGTTCTCGCGCTCGCCTCGTCGGCCGAGGAGCCCAACCAGGTGATCGGACTCGATATCGACTCCGGCAACTACGCCACGCTCAAGCAGTCGATCGAGCTCGACCTGCCCAGGGAAGCGATCTCGATTCCCGAGGCGACAAGCTGGCCCGTCCCCGGTGGCGCGACCGCGCACGGTTTCTTCTACCCGCCCGCCTCGGCCGTCGCCTCCGCGCCCGAGGGCGAGCTGCCGCCGCTGCTCGTCAAGAGCCACGGCGGTCCGACCAGCATGACCGACGCCAGCTTCAATCTCGCCATCCAGTTCTGGACCAGCCGCGGCTTCGCCTTCCTCGATGTCAACTACGGCGGCAGCACTGGGTACGGCCGCGCCTACCGCGAGCGCCTGCACGGCGCGTGGGGCATCGTCGATGTCGACGACTGCATCGCCGGGGCCGAGTGGCTCGCCCAGCAGGGCCGCGTCGATGGAGACCGCATGGCGATCAAGGGCGGCAGCGCCGGCGGCTACACCACCCTCGCCGCGCTCACCTTCCACGACGCCTTCAGGTCGGGTGTCAGCTCCTACGGCATTGGCGATCTCGAAGCGCTGGCTACCGAAACGCACAAGTTCGAGTCACGCTACCTCGACGGGCTGATCGGTCCGTACCCCGAGGAAAAGGCGCTCTACGAAGCGCGCAGCCCGATCCACCACGTGGAGCGGCTCAACGCCGCGATGCTGATCCTGCAGGGGACGGAGGACAAGGTCGTGCCGCCCAACCAGGCCGAGACGATGGCCGAAGCCGTCCGGGCCAACGGCATGCCGGTCGCGCTGCTGATGTTCGAGGGCGAGGGGCACGGCTTCCGCCAGGAAGCGAGCATCCACCGCGCGCTCGCCGCCGAGCTCTCGTTCCACAGCCAGATCTTCGACTTCCCCCACCCGGAAGACGCCGAGCCGCTCCCGATCGACAACATGGCCCCGCCGGCCTGACCGACCCGGAACGCGCGACGCCGCCTCGTACGGGAGGAGACAAGCCCCTCTCGTACAAGGAATCTTGTGGCTCCCCAACCCTGACGCCAATTGTCCGCATTGCCCTGCTAGGATC
>JAEVYR010000217.1 GCA_023392645.1 Chloroflexota bacterium
AAGGTGAGCTGGAGTTTGGGGGCGTCCTGCGGGACCGGCTGCGCCATGGCCGCCCGACGCTTGTGGGGCTGCTGGTCGCCCTGCCCGCGCTCCTCCAGGTCCTCGAGGATCTCCGACGCGCGCCGGACGATCGCCTTCGGCAACCCGGCGAGCTGGGCGACATGAATGCCATATGAGCGGTCGGCGCCGCCGGGGACGACCTGGCGCAGGAAGATCACCTGGTCGCCTTCCTCCAGCACGTCCATGCGAAGGGCGCGGACGCGCGGCAGCACCTGCTCCAGCTCCGTCAGCTCGTGATAGTGCGTCGCGAAGAGCGTCTTGCAGCCCAGGTGGGAGGCGTTGTGCAGATGCTCGACGATCGCCCGGGCGATTGCGAGGCCGTCGTATGTGCTGGTACCGCGCCCGATCTCGTCCAGCACGACCAGGCTGCGCGGCGTGGCGTGGTGGAGGATGTTGGCGGTCTCCAGCATCTCGACCATGAAGGTGCTCTGGCCGGTGGCAATGTCGTCCTGCGCGCCGATGCGGGTGAAAATGCGGTCGACGAGACCGATCCGGGCCCGGGCGGCGGGGACGAATGACCCGATCTGCGCCATCAGCGTGATCAGCGCCACCTGGCGCAGCCAACTGCTCTTGCCGGCCATGTTCGGCCCGGTGAGGATGACGACCTGCTCCTCGGCGGCGTCGAGATGGGCATCGTTCGGCACGAACTCCCCGGCCGGCAGCGTCGTCTCCAGCACCGGGTGGCGCCCAGCCTCGATCTCGATCACCGTGCCCTCGTCCAGCTCGGGGCGAACATAGTTGTTGGTCGCGGCGACATCGGCGAGCGCCGTGACAACGTCGAGCCAGGCGATCGCGGCGGCTGTCGCGAGCAGTTTCGTTGCCTGGTCGGCGACCTGGCGGACGATACGGGCGAACGCATCCTGCTCCATCGAGGAGAGCGTTTCCTCGGCGTTGAGGACGAGCGTCTCGTACTCCTTGAGCTGCGGCGTGAAGTAGCGGGTCGCGTTGGTCAGCGACTGCTTCGGCAGGTAGTCCTCGGGCAGCGCCGAGCCGCTCTCGCCGCGCGCCATGCGGTCGCGGTCGGCCGAGGCGAGCGCGGCGGTGGTGATCTCGATGTAGTAGCCGAAGACGCGGTTGTAGCCGACCTTGAGCGATTTGATGCCGGTGCGGTCGCGCTCGGTCCGCTCGAGGTTGGCGATCCACTCGCGCGCCTCCGACGCCTTGGCGCGGTAGCCGTCGAGGTCGCTGGCGAAGCCGCCCTTGATCACCTGCGCCTTGCCGAAGCCGGTCGGCGGTTCGTCAACCAGCGCGCTCCCCAGCAGCGTGGCGAGATCGGCGTGAGCGGGGACCGGTTTCGCGTGGGCAACCTGCGCGGCCAGCGGCCCGATGCCGGCCAGCGCCGCGAGGGTGTCGCGCAGGGTGCCGAGGTCGCGCGGGTTGGCGATGCCATTGCGGGCGCGATTGACGATTCGCTCGATGTCCTTCACGGCGTGGAGGCGATCGCGCAGGGTGGCGCGTGTCGCCGGGTCGCCGACGAGTGATTCGACGCCATCGAGCCGCACGCCGAGCTCGTCGAGGTCGAGCAGCGGCTGGTTGAGCCAGCGGCGGAGCAGGCGCGCGCCCATGGGCGTCTTCGTCTGGTCAAGCACGGCGA
Organism: Chloroflexota bacterium; assembly: GCA_023392645.1. Classification (GTDB taxonomy): domain Bacteria; phylum Chloroflexota; class Chloroflexia; order Thermomicrobiales; family UBA6265; genus JACCVC01. The sequence goes on from JAEVYR010000217.1 coordinate 1,655, forward strand.
CCAGGCTGTGGCGGCGGTCGCCGCGCTGGCTCTCGCTCAGCTCGAGGTTGCGCTTCGTCTGGGCGTCGATCGTCATGTAGCCCTCGACGCTGTAGGTGGCGAGGGCGGTGACCTGGTTGAGCCCGGTGAGCTGGGTGTCTTCGAGGTACTGCAGCAGCCCGCCGGCGGCGCGGGTGGCGAGCGGTTTGCCGGCGCAACCGAACCCGTCGAGCGAATCGACCGCGAAGTGGCGCATGAGTGCGTCGGCGGCGCGATCGGTCTGCCAGCGCCAGGCTTCGCTCTTGCTCAGGCTGGCGGATTCCGGCAGCCACGAGGCCATCGGCAGGGGCAGCGCGTCGGTGAGATCGGCTGGCAATACGACCTCGGCGGTGTGGAGGCGAAGCAGCTCCCGCCCGACCGCCAGCAGCAGCTCATCCGGCGCGGCGGCGGTGAGCTGGGTGGTGCGGAACTCGCCGGTGGTGATGTCGGCGTAGGCGACCCCGGCGCGACTGCCCTCGACGACAACGGCGACGATGTCGTTGTTCTGGCGGGCGTCGAGCATGTCGGGATCGACGACGGTACCGGGGGTGATGACGCGGGTGACATCGCGCTCGACGAGTCCGCGCCCTTTCGTCGGTTCGCCGATCTGCTCGCAGACGGCGATCTTGTGGCCGGCGGCGATGAGGCGGGCGATGTAGCCGTCGGCGGCGTGGTAGGGGATGCCGGCCATCGGCACGCGAAGATCCTTGCCCATCTCGCGGCCGGTGAGGACGATGTCGAGCACCTCGGACGCGGTTTTGGCATCCTCGTCGAAGGTCTCGTAAAAGTCGCCGAGACGGAAGAACAGGATGGTGTCGGGGTAGCGCGCCTTGATCTGGAGGTATTGCTGGCGGAGGGGGACGACCTTCGTCCCGGCGCTCGTGCTCGTGCTCATGGGCGATGATGGTCCTCGGCGTGCCGGCGGGTGTCAGTCATCGTCAAGGATACCGTGATTCGTAGTGTACGGACAGTACATGCGTCGGGCTGTTCGGAACACCGGATGTTTGCTACCGTGATGCCGAACCGAGCGCGGCGACACCGGCACGATCGACGGAGGGAATGTGGATGGCTGACACCCGGCATCTGGAGCGGGTGATCGCGGACGCGGAGGCGACGGGCGGCACCGTCGGCGTGGCGATCAGCGCAAGCAGTGGATGGACCTTCGCGCACAATGGCGATCGGCGATTTCGCGCGGCGAGCACGGTCAAGATTCCGATCATGATCGCGATTTTCCGGCGCGTGGACGCGGGCGAGCTTCAGCTGGATCAGCGGTTCCCGATGTCCGCGAGTGACTTCAGCGCCGGCAGCGGCGTGCTGCACGAGATGCACGAGGGGTTGCAGGTCACGGTGGCGGACCTGCTGTACCTGATGATGAGCATCAGCGACAACACCGCGACCAACGTGCTGATCGACACGGCGGGCATGGACACCGTCAACGCGCTGATGCGCGAGCTCGGCATGGAGCGGTCGACGCTGGGACGCAAAATGCAGGGATTCGCCGCCGATGGTGAGCAGCGGGAGAACTGGGCGACACCGTCGGAGTTCGCGGCGCTGATCGGGCAGCTGCTGGACCACCAGGTTGCATCCGCCGAAGCGTGTGACGCGATGGTCGCGATCCTCGAAAAGCAGCAGAACCCGCGGCGCATCGGGCGCTATGTGCCCGAGGACGGGTTCCGATGGGGCTCGAAGACCGGCTCGATCAGCGGCGTCGTCAACGACGTCGGCTTCATCGCCGGCGCTGGCGGCACGGTGATCGTGAGCGTCTACTGCGAGGGGCTGCCGGATATGTACACGGGAGAGCAGGTGATCGGCGACATCGCACGGGCCGCGATGGAGGCGGCCGGAATCGCGGGCTGATCGATCAGGCGGGACAGGAGGGAATCATGGCGATGTTCGCAGTGATGCTGACGTACATCGAGGACAAGGACAGGATCGCAAAGGTGCGGCCGGCCCACCGGGAGCACCTCAAGCGGCAATTCGACGCGGGCAGGCTCTACCACGCCGGACCGTACACCGACGACTCGGGCGGGATGGCGATCTACACCGCGGATTCCGAGCAGGACGTCCGGGAAATCCTGGCGGAGGACCCGTTCACGACCGAGGGGATCATCACCGAAGCGACGGTGAAGGAGTGGCAGCTCGTCTTCGACGCGGTTGAATCGGCTTCTTGAACCCTTCGCGGTCTTTGACAATCCCTGCAGTACCGCGCAACCTGCAGGAAACGATATGCCTCGCGCGGGATGACCGCAACACAAGATGGAGGAGAAGGAAATGGCTCTTTTTACGGCGACCCTGACCTACACCGACGACAACGAGAAGATCCAGCAAGTGCGGCCGACGCACCGCAAGTACCTGCAAACGCTGGTCGACAGCGGGAAGCTGCACGAGTCGGGGCCGTTCACCGACGACAGCGGCGCGCTGATCATCTACATCGCCGATTCCGAGGCGGCC
>JAEVYR010000241.1 GCA_023392645.1 Chloroflexota bacterium
CAAGTGAAGCCGAGAAGAACCTCGTCATGCACGTCTCGCTGCCGATTCTGGCCGGCCACGTGCTGATGGGCTCCGATGTGCCCGAGCAATGGGGCAAGACGACCATGGGCACCAACTTTTACATCTCGCTGCACCCCGACACCCGTGAAGAAGCCGACCGGCTCTTCGCGGCGCTGTCCGAGGGCGGCGAGGTCGAGTCGGCGATGGCCGACCAGTTCTGGGGCGACTACTGGGGCGCGTTCAAGGACAAGTTCGGCGTCCAGTGGATGGTCAACGTTTCTGCCCAGCAGTAGGTCAACGAAACCGAATCCGCCAGCCGCCCGATGCCGTGCGGCTGTGACGAAGCGCCGGACAACTTTGTCCGGCGCTTTCGTCAACCCGGCGTTCGCCAACGTGTGGTTCTTCGAATCCGTGCTCTATTATGAAGCCAGGTCCGCGTGAAGGAGCACCGCCATGAGCGTGAAACAGCGATTGGTGACAGCCGAAGAGCTTCTGTAGATGCCCGACATTCCCGGCAAGAACATCGAGCTGGTTGATGGGGAGGTGGTCGAAGTGTCGCCAGCCGGAGCCGAGCATACCCGTATTATGTTCTTGCTGGCTCAGAGGCTCGAACACTTTGCCAGCGAGCATGGTCTCGGTGTTGCCATGCCAGAGGGCCTTGGCTTCGTGCTCCGGCGCGATCCCGATTTGGTACGAGAGCCTGATGTATCGTTCATAGAGCGAGCGCTGATTCCTGGCGAAGGGATGCCGAAGGGGTATTGGGAAGGCCCGCCCACGCTGGCCGTCGAAGTCGTCTCGCCCAACGATCGCGCGGTCGAGATCGACGAACGGGTGCAGGACTACCTCACGTCCGGTACGCGGCAGGTGTGGGTGCTGCGGCCCAACAGGCGCGCCGCCTCGATCTACTTCCCCGATGCCGACACCCGTGAGCTCGGTCCGGACGCGACCCTTGATGGCGGCGATGTGCTGCCTGGCTTCAGTGTCCGCGTCGGCGACCTGTTCGAAATCCGGTAACGGAAGTGGACCGGCCAGCGTGCGGGCGCCGGCCGGTGCGCGCACCTGTGGTCAGGCGGAGCGGGCGAGGGCCGACGTCCGGACCGCCCGGTCGGCGTCCTCCGTGACCAGCTCCCGGGCGATGGCGGCGCCGGCAATGGTGCCGCTGGCGGCCGCCGCGATGACCGCCGACATCCGGCCCGAGTCGGCTCGCCGGGCCATGTCGCCAGCCGCGAACACGCCGGGCACGCTCGTCTGGCCGAGCTGGTCGATTTCGACGGCGTCGTCGTCGAGCATCCGGCACCCAAGCCGGCCCGGCAGCTCGGATCGCTGGCGCATCGGCGCCTGCCCGCTGAAGACTGCCTGGCGGGCCAGCGGCTCTCCGCTGGCGAACACGATGCGCTCCAGCGCCCCATCGATCGCGTCAAGCCGGATAACCGGTTCCTCCCGCACCGGCACGCCGTTGGCCGCCAGCAGCTCCCCGGTGGCCGGATCGATTGCGTCGCCGTGCGTGCAGAGGACCACGTCGTCGCTCAGGTGACGCAGGTGCAGCGCCAGGTGGACGGCGGCGGGCGAGCCGCCAAGCACCGCCAGCGGCATGCCGCGCACCTCGTAGCCATGACAGAAGGGGCAGTGGTAGACGCCCCGGCCCCACAGCTCGGCGATCCCCTCGATCGGCGGCTGCTCGTCGACCACGCCGGTGGCGAGCAGCACCTTCCGCCCGCGCACTGTCTCTTCCCCGTCCAGCGTCACCGCGAAGCCGTCATCCGGCAGCGGCACGATATCGGTCGCCGGGAGGTCCCGGATCTCGATGGTGTCGTACCGGGAGAGCTCTTCCCGGGCGATGCGTCGGAACTCGGCGGGCGGGGTGCCGTCGCGGGTGATGAAGTTGTGCATGTGGGCGGCGGGCGCGTTGCGCGGCTCGCCCGAATCGAGCACCAGGGTGGACCGCAGGGAGCGTCCCAGCGCCTGGGCGGCGGCGAGCCCGGCCGGGCCGCCCCCAACGATGATCGCGTCGTACATCGAGTCGTCCTTTCGTTCGCCGGGAACGCCCCGGCGCTTGACACGGATCGGTCATCGATGCGACTCTACAAGTTAAGGTGAACATGAAGTCAAGTGGCAGGCGAAAGGAAACACGATGGCGACAGCAGGGACCGGAAAAATGACGATCGGGCAGCTCGCCGATCGGTTCGGCCTTGCCACGCACGTGCTGCGGCACTGGGAGTCGGTGGGGCTGCTGGAACCGGCGGCGCGGATCAATGGCCGGCGGCGGTACGGTGAGGAGCAGGCTGCTCGGGTGACCATGATCGTGCGCTGCAAGGAGGCGGGGTTCGGTCTCGGTCAGCTGCGCGAGATGTTCGACGCCTCCGATCCCTCCGCGCGCAAGGCGATCCTCGAACGCCACCACGCGGCGCTCGAACAGCGGATCGCCGAGGCGCAGGTGGCGAAGGAGATGGTCGAGCATGCGCTCCATTGCCCGCACGAGGACTTCACGGAGTGCCCGAGATTCCTGCGGATCGTGGCCCGCGCGCCGCACGCGCCTGGCGAGTGCGACATGATCCACGGTCTCGAGGACCCCTCGATCGATGCCCACGGGTAAGCCCATTGTCACGAAACTGTCATGTTGCCCGGCATGGTGTTGCGCGCTTTGGGCGTCGAGGGGCGTAGGGTGATCTCGATTTGGGCGGTGCCGCCTGGCGCTGCCCAGCGGGAGCCCCGGCCGGGGCCCGGTCGGCACTCCGCCATCGAAAGGAGCCGACATGGCTGCCACCCTCCCTCGCACCGGCTACGCGCCAGTCAACGGTCTCCAGATGTACTACGAGATGTACGGCTCACCGCGTGACGATGCGCCCCCGCTGCTGGTGCTGCACGGGGCGCTGGCGACGATCGGCATGTTTGGCGACCTCCTGCCGCAGCTCGCCCGCGACCGGCGGGTCATCGCCTTCGAGCAGCAGGGGCACGGCCGCACCGCCGACATCGACCGGCCGCTGCGCTACGAGCAGATGGCCGACGACACCGCGGCGCTGCTGGACATTCTTGAAATCGACCGGGTCGATGTCTTCGGCTTCAGCATGGGCGGCGGCGTCGCCTGGCAGCTCGTCACCCGGCATCCGAAGCGTGTGCGCAAGCTCATCTCCGGATCCGCCAGCCCCATCCGTTCCCACGCCCACGAGATGGCGGCCGGCAGCCTGGAGACGACCTTTTCGCCCGAGATGTTCGCTGGCTCCCCGATCGAGATCGACTACCAGCGCGTCGCGCCGCATCCCGATGCCTTCCCCGCGCTGGTGCGCAAGGTTGCCGACCTGACCATCACCGCAGAAGAGATCCCTGCCGAGGTTGTCCGCGCCGTGGAGGCGCCGACGATGATCGTCATCGGCGATGCCGACATCGTCCGGCCGGAAGGCGCCGCCGAATTGTTCCGCCTGCGCGGCGGCGGTGTCCCGGGCGACTACGCGGGTCTGCCGCCCGCCAGGCTCGCCGTGCTCCCCGGCACGACGCACATGACGGCGCCGACACGCACCGAGTGGCTGCGCTCGATGATCGCGGAGTTCCTCGACGCGCCGATGCCGAATGGGAGGCAGGCGCCAGAAAGCCCCATCGATCTCAGCGGCGCCGGGTCCAGGGACGAATCGCGCTAGCTGCGGATCAGTTCGGCCGGCGGTTTGCGGGCAGCCCGTCGGCCGGTGGAGGTGAGTCACATGCGATCCCTCGCCAGGCTGCTCGGTCTCGTCGTGCTGGGCCTCGCAGCGGTGGTGCTGCGACCCGTCAACAGCTATCGGGGGTTCATGGTCAAGTCGACGGCGACCGCGCAAACCCCGGCGCTCGCGATCCTCGGCGCGATCGCCACGGCGCTCGGCATCCGCCACCGGTCGCCCTTCGCGGTCGCCGCGGGCGCGGCCGGGGCCTGCGTGGCGACGGTCTACATCCGCCGGGCAACCGCCGACCACGACGGCCTGGAGGAGGCGTTCGGCGCGGACTGGAAGCGGCGGCTCCCGCCGGACGCCGATCGGCGCATGCTCCCTCGTCGCCTGACGTGGCGCCTGCCGCGGGTGCCGGACTCCGCCGCACCGATACGATCCGCCTTCCAGTCATCCATCGTCGTGCTCTCCATTCATCATTGGCTTTCGAA
>JAEVYR010000500.1 GCA_023392645.1 Chloroflexota bacterium
GGCCAGGCGTTCCACCACCTCGCCGAGCGCGTCGCGGTGCAGCTGGCGAACCAGTCGGTCGCCAAGCCTCGCAAGCCGACCATCATGCTGCGCACGGTCTGACCGCGACTGGACGCAGGCGGACATCGCAACGCCAGGAGCCGGCCCTCGCCATCGCGGCGGGGGCCGGCTCGCGTCTGGGAGTGTGTCTGAGCAGCAGGCATCCGCACGGCGCCGGGCGGGGATCGCGCGTCTCGAACACGCGCTGATACGCCATCCAGGTGAAGCGTTGCGGGAACCGATCCGTCGCGCTGCCCCGGTGGCGGCCAGACGTCGCGGGCTGACACAACGTCGGCGCGACAGGGTGTACTGCACCGCGGTTCATGCGAATCCGGGTAACGGGAAATTTCGTATTGTGTTGCGATCTTTCCGGACCTATACTCGAAATCAGGGTCTTCAATCAATATCTCCGGGTCATAACCATATCAGCGTCATATCCAGACCGGCACATCGCCGGGTCAGGGAGCTGTCATGACCATCATGAGCCGTCGTTCCTTTCTCGGCGCCAGCGCCGCCACCGCGGCTACCTTCGCCATGCGTCCCGGCGCGTGGGCGCAGGGGACACCGCAGGCGTCGCCCGTCGCCGGCGCGAGCGTCGACCCCGCGGCGCTGGAGGACCTGCGCTCCCGCCTCGACGGCACGCTGATGCTGCCCGGCGACAGCGGCTACGACGCCGCCAGCGCCCCCGCCAACGGCCGCTGGCTGGATGTCCGCCCGGCCGCCGTCGCCCGTTGCGCGAATGAGGACGACGTCGTCACCTGCGTCGCCTGGTGTACCGAGAACGGCGTGTCGCCGGTGCCGCGCGGCGGCGGCCACAACTACGCCGGGTTCTCGGCCACCACCGGCCTGCTGATCGACATCCGCCGGCTCAATAGCTTCGACGTCGACCGCAACGCCGGAACGGCCGTCGTCGGCGGGGCGGCGCTCAACAACGACGCGATGATCGCCTTCGAGAACGGGCCGGTCTTCATTCCCGGCGGCACCTGCCTCGGCGTCGGATATGGCGGACTCACCCTCGGCGGCGGCATCGGCTACAACGCGCACTGGGCCGGCCTGACCTGCGACCACCTCACCGCCTCGCGCATCGTTACCGCCGACGCGCAAATCCTCGATATCGATGCCTCCAGCCATCCGGATCTCTTTTGGGCCTGCCGCGGCGGCACCGGAGGCACCTTCGGCATCAACACCTCGCTCACCTTCAACCTCGTCGACGTGCCGAGCCAGGATGTCGGCTGGTACCGGTTCGACTACATGGGCGCCGATGACGCGATGGCCGTGCACGCGGCGTTCGACCGGATCATCCAGACGGCGCCGGCCGCGCTCAACGCCGTCGCGATGTCCGAGTCTACCGAAATCGCCAGTGGCGACGCCCGCGCGGCCGTGCACACCATGTCGCGCGGGCAGTACATCGGCCCGGTCGACGAGCTGCGCGAGCTGGTGCAGCCACTGCTCGACGCCGCCACCCCGACGAAGCAGGTATTGCAGCCGATGCCGTTCTGGGCGATCCAGCGCATGATCGCCAGCGCCGAGCCGGAGCCACACTCGTGGGGCGACGTCTCCCGCTACGCCGCCGAGCCGCTGTCCGACGACATCGTCGCGGCGATGGTCGACTACGTCGTCGACAGCCCCTACCGGACCGACGACGCCAACGGCTCGATCTGGTCGCTGGCGTGGGTCGGCGGCGACGTCATCAATGCGGTGCCGCGCGACGAGACGGCCTACGTCCACCGTGGCGTCACCACCCTGCTGCGCCCGACCACGGTTTGGCCAAACGGCGAAACGGCGATGGGCGACGAGCTCAACGCCTGGACGGATGCCGTGATCGATACGCTCAAGCCGGTCACGCTGGCCGAGAGCTACCAGAACTTCCCGAATCGCATGATCGAGGACTGGGAGCAGCTCTACTTCGGGGAGAACTACGAGCGGCTGGTCGACGTCAAGACCGCGTACGACCCGGGCAACCTCTTCAACAACCCGCAGAGTATCCAGCCCAGGTCCTGATCCCGACTCCGGATGCGCAACCGGTGCGTGAAAGGTCGCCCGGTTGAACGCGCGTGCAAGGCACGGCGCGACCGCGTCGATCGTGTCGCCACGGTCCGTGCGGCGCGGCGGCAACGCTGCCCATATCCGCACGGGCTGACCCGGATTCCGCATGACATGAGGCTTTTCGGGAACGAACCCGATGAGTGTATTGACAACAGGCCATTCGGAGCGCTAGCATCAAAGTGTCAGTTTTGGGTTTCAGAGTTGTGCTTCATTGCCGCGGATCGCTGTATCCCGGTTGAGGAGCGGTTCCAGCGTTGTGCACTGGCTGGTCAGGTTGGCGTGAGTGCGCCATGCCTCCGGTGTTGCAGGAAAGGACTGATCGATGAAGGACAGGTTCTCCCTGGTGCGTCCTGGTGTTCACGCCCTGGACCGGCGTCGGCTCCTGAAGCTCGGTGGAGGGATTGGCGCCGCTGTCTTGAGCGGATCGCTGCTCCGCGGCACGGCGCTCGGCCAGGGAGCGACGCCGTCCGCGTCGCCGGCGCCGATTCCCGACTACGCCACCAACCCGGACGTCGAAGGCGACATCACCTTCTGGCACTTCTGGGGCTCTCCCCTGCGGCGCACTGCCGTGCAGCGCATCATCGCCGAGTTCAACCAGGTCTACCCCAACATCAAGGTCACCGAGACCGCGGTGCCCTTCTCGGATATCTGGACGAAGAACCTCGCCGCGGTGGCCGCCGGCTCTGGCATGCCCAACGTGATCGTCTAGGACCGGCCCAGCCTCCCCGACCGCGCCAAGAACGACGTCGAGATCAGCCTCGGCGACCTCGCCAGCCGCGACGGCATCACCGGCGACGCCTTCTGGCCCTTCACCTGGCAGGAGGCCACCGTCGACGGCGTGCCCTACGGCCTGCCCTACGAGACCGACATCCGCGTCCTCTACTACAACAAGGCCGCCTTCACCGAGGCCGGTCTCGATCCGGACACCCCGCCGAAGGACTGGGACGAGCTCTGGGCCTTCTCCGACAAGCTCGACAAGAAGGACGGCGACCAGCTCGAGCGGATCGGCTTCTTCCCCACCTTCGGCAATGTCGGGCTCGACCAGTGGGGTTGGAACAACGGTGGCCACTGGGAAGATGCCGACTACAACCCCACCATCAACGCGCCCGAGAACGTCGAAGCCCTCGAATGGATGAAATCGTGGGCCGACCGCTACGGCTACAGCAACGTCCAGGCGCTGCAATCGACGTTCGGCTCCGGCACCCAGGATGGCTTCATGTCGGGCAAGGTCGCGATGATCGTCGACATCCAGGGCTACACCTCGGTGATGAACTTCTTCAACCCGAAGTTCACCCTCCCCGATAGCGACGAGAACCTCGGCTACGGCGTCGGCCCCATCACCCCCGCGCCCGGCCACGAGCCGGCGGCGCTCTCCGGCGGCTTCGCCCTCTCCATCCCGCGCGGCGCCGACCAGACCGACGCGAGCTGGGAGTTCATCAAGTACATGGTCTTCGTCGGCCAGGCGAGCTGGGCCCGCGATACCTACGCCATGCCGACCGTCCAGGCGATCGCCTACGACCCGGTGATCGGCGCCTCGCCCAACTGGAACTTCTTCCTCGACGCGATGTCCTACGGCCGCGCCAAGGAGTACAACCCTTACTACCCGTCGTTCACCAGCGACACGCTGCCGCTCGCGACCGAATCCGTGCTCTCCGGGCAACAGTCACCGCAGGAGGCCCTCGACGACGCGCAGGCGAAGGCCGAGGAAGAGATCGATCGCGTCAAGGGATGACCCGCCGCGCCCCGGCGCATCCCTGTCCACGCCGGGGATGACCCCCGCCCAGCCCCCGGTGAAG
>JAEVYR010000556.1 GCA_023392645.1 Chloroflexota bacterium
TTATACGAGACCGGCGGCGAGCTGAGACGGCTTGACGCCGAGGCCGCCGAGCGAATCCGTATCCTCTATGGTGGCAGCGTCAATGGGGACAACGCCGCCGAGCTGTTCGCCGGCCCCGATGTCGACGGCGGGCTCATAGGCGGCGCCAGCCTGCGCCCGGACGATTTCGCGGCCATCATCGCCGCCGCGCCGGGTGCCTGAGGCACGGCAAAATGCGTGCGTATCGGACCATGTCGTCAGCCGCCCTGTGGTAGAGTGAGTCCGGTCACAGGCAGGACAGCAAACAGGAGTTCAATCGCAGGTGGACGCAGCACTCAACATCGTCACGATCCTCATCTCGATCCTGCTCATCGTCATGATCATGATCCAGACCAAGGGTTCATCCTTCGGCAGCGGCTTCGGCGGCGACGGGGGATCGATGTACACCACGCGCCGGGGCTTCGAGAAGACGCTTTTCGATGCAACCATCGTGGTCGCCGGCATCTTCCTGCTGCTCGCGATCGTGAGCAGCTTCGTGCTCTCCTGACACCGGTCGGGAGATTGAAATCTGGATGCCGGATACCTAGAATTGTCGGTGTTCGGCTCACCAGACAGGGAACACGCTTCCGTTCTCGTGAGTCGCGAGACCGGAACCGTTCTACAGCTTGGAGGTGTGCCCATGGGGCCGATCGGCGTTCCTGAACTCAGTATCATTCTCGTCATCATCGTCATCATCTTTGGCGTTGGCAAGCTCCCCGAGATCGGCGGCGCCCTCGGCAAGGGCATCCGCGAATTCAAGACCGAGTCCACCACCGAGGACGTTGACAAGAAGATCGAAGAGGGCCAGAGCGAGAAGGCGTCGTCGCTGACCGCGAACTCGAGCGCCACCAAGGCCGAAGAGGTCGCCTCCCGGAGCGAGCGCCGCGAGGTTCGCGCCGACGAAATCTAGAGCCAGCAGACACGAGCGAAGCGCCCGGGCCCAGCAGGTCCCGGGCGTTTTGCATGCCCGCCACCGCGGCCCGGCTTTCGCGGTAGAATCGATGGTGACAACGGCTCTTCCACCGGTCTCCCCAGCACAAAGGCCTCCGCATGACGTTTGACGACCGTCCCATCGAGCATCGCACCCCCGTCTCCGCTCCTGCCAATCGCGAACCCGACGCCGAGGCCGCTCCCGACGACCGCTCCGTACCGGACCCCTCACTCACCACCGAGTCGAGCAAAAAACAGACCTCCATGGTCCGAGAGATCATCGAGACGCTCCTGCTCGCGCTGATCATCTTCGTCGCGGTTCGTGCCGTCGTCATCAACTTTCGCGTCGACGGTTTGAGCATGACGCCGAGCCTCCAGAACAACGAGATGGTGCTCGTCAACCGCAACGTCTACTTCAATTTCGACAAGTGGGCGCTGGTCGACTGGCTGCCCGGCGTGGATCACGCCGAGGCCGCCACCGTCTACCCGTTCCACCCGCCCGAGCGCGGCGACATCATCGTCTTCAACGCGCCGGTGGCCAGCGCCAGCAAGCCCTACATCAAGCGCGTGATCGGGCTCCCGGGCGAAACGGTCACGGCGCATGGCGGCCACGTCTACATCGACGGCCAGATGATCGACGAGCCCTATCTCAAGGGCGAAACGACCTACTGCCGCGCCAACCAGGACTGCCCGCCCGTCACCGTTCCCGAGGGGCACCTCTTCGTGATGGGTGACAACCGCGACAACAGCTCCGACTCGCGCGCCTTCGGCGTGATCGATGTCGACAGCATCATCGGGAAGGCATGGGTCACCTACTGGCCGTTCGACGCCTTCGGATTCGTGCCCCACTACGACTATCCCGAGATCAAGGATGGCTCGTAGGCCGCGCATCGGCTACACCGCCATCGTCCGACCGGTGTGCCCACCGCGGGCCCGCGTGTGTACAATGGCGGTACGGAGCCGGTCGCGCCCAGACGGCACATCAGCACCACGCGCAACGGCGATCGACGCCGCGCTGGCTCCACTTGATGGCACCGAGAGGGACTTGCCATGATCGAGACAACCGTCGAAAGCATCCGGGTCAGCCTGGTCACACAGCAGCGCGTCGTCATCCTCAAGGAGAACGGCGGCGACCGGCATCTGCCCATCTGGATTGGCGCCTACGAGGCCGAGGCGATCGCGATGGAGCTCCAGGGCGTCACGCCGACCCGGCCCCTGCCCTATGACCTCATGCAGACCATGCTCGGCGAGCTGAGCGCCTCCGTCGAGCAAGTCATCATCGCCGAGCTGACCGACCAGGTCTTCTATGCCCGGATCGTGATCGCCGCAAGCGGCAACACCATCGAAGTCGACGCCCGCCCGAGCGATGCGATCGCTCTCGCCGTTCGCACCGGCAGCCGCATCCTCGTCAACGAGACGGTGATGGATGCCGCCGGCGTCGCGATCGATGAAGATGACGATTCCGCCACGCTGACGGCGGGCTCGACGTTCTCGGGCGGCGCCAGCGCAGGCACGGAGCCCGAACACTCGGACGCCGCGCCGGCTCCATCCGATGAGCAACTATCGGTCTTCCGCGATTTCATCAACTCGCTGGATCTTGACGACTTCGGCAAGAAGCAGTCGAATTAGCCGAGACACTGCCGATTGCGGGACATCACCAGGGAATATATGGAACCAGACGTCACCATGAAGCGCATCGTCCTCGACCGGATGGAGCGCTGCTCCGTTTGCCACCGCCACTTCAGCACCGACGACGTGCACATCATCAATCGCCAACCCGACATGTGGACCATGCTGGTGGAATGCACCGACTGCCATTCGCGCAACTTCGTCGCGGCCCTCATGAACGACGGCGACCCGACAGAAGCGCGCCTCGCCCTTCGCCGGCTGAGCGATGCCGTCGATGAGGAGGCGATCGACGCGCCGGTCATCGACCCCGCCGACACGCTGCCTCCGGGCGACCCGGTCGATGCCGGCGATGTGCTCGACATGCACACGTTCCTCGGCGCGTTCGACGGGGATTTCAAGCGCCTCTTCGGCGGCTGACCGCCCCCTCGCGCCGCGGAATGGCGGCGGGCGGGCGCCACGCGCTCGTGTCGATGGCGCCGACATCGGTCGGGCACCTCCTCGCGAATTCGGGCGAGACGCGCCCGGCGCGTCCGGAAACCGTCAATCCTGCTGCTATACTTGGGCCGAACATTGGTCGTCGTCAGCCAAAGGCTGACAGCGTGGCGTGCCCATCGTCGCACGCCCGCCAGGGAGGATGGTCGCGTGGCGAACGCCAATCAGACGCATGAGATGCTTCCAGTGCCCGCACCCTTTACCGGGCGCCGGGAGATCGACCTCGACACGGTGCGCGAGATCGTCTCCCACTTCCACTACGAGGACTACGAGGAAGCCCAGGAGCTCATCCTCTCGGCCTTGCAGGAGGTGAACGAGATTTACGGCTGGGTCTCGCCCGAGGCCGCCGAAATCGTCGCCGAGCACCTCGGCACCACCAGTGAGCGCGTGTATGCGCTGCTCACCTTCTACGCCGATTTCCGCACCGCTCCGCGCGGTCACCATCACATGCTTATCTGCCACGGCATGGCGTGCTACGTGCGCGGCTCGCAGCGGCTTGTGCAGTGCATGCAGGACGAGTTCGGCGTCAAGGACGGCGACACCACCGCCGACGGCAACATGAGCGTCCAGGTGGTCAATGGCTGCCTCGGCGTCTGCGACCGCGCGCCGGTCGTGAAGATCGACGACACGTTCAACAGTTTCGTCGACGCCGAGAAGCTCACCGAGCTCGTCAAC
>JAEVYR010000033.1 GCA_023392645.1 Chloroflexota bacterium
GGGATGCAGAAGGTCACGCGGTAGCGATCGGATGGCGCGCCGCTGGATTGTTCATGAATCCAGCGGCGCGTTGCCGCTCGGCAGCTTAGGGATCGGAGATGAAGCAGCGCAGCGCCTTTACTGGCGCTACAGCGTCACTCCCAGGGCCTCGGCGACGGTGTGCATGTCCTTGTCGCCGCGACCGGACAGGTTCACGATCAGGGTCTCGTCCTTGCCCATCGTCTTCGCCAGCTGGGCGGCGTGATAGACGGCGTGGCTCGATTCCAGCGCCGGGATGATGCCTTCGGTCCGGCAGAGCAGCTTGAACCCCTCCAGCGCCTCGTCGTCGGTGACGGAGACGAAATCGGCGCGGCCGGCGCTCTTCAGGAACGCCAGCTCCGGGCCGACGCCGGGGTAGTCGAGCCCGGCCGAGATCGAGTGGGTGTCGAGAATCTGGCCGTTCTCGTCTTCGAGGATGTACGACCACGAGCCGTGCAGCACGCCCTCCTCGCCGGCGACGAGGGTGGACGCGTGCTCGCCGGTCTCGATGCCGTGGCCACCGGCCTCGACGCCGATGATGTCGACGTCGGTATCCTCGATGAAGGCGTGGAAGAGCCCCATCGCATTGGAGCCGCCGCCGACGCAGGCGGTGATCGCGGTCGGGAACGCGCCGGTGGCGTCGAGGATCTGCTGGCGCGCCTCGCGACCGATGACCGACTGGAAGTCGCGGACCATCATCGGGTAGGGGTGCATGCCGGCGACGGTGCCGAAGATGTAGAAGGTGTCGTCGACGTTGGTGACCCCGTCCCGCATCGCCTGGTTGGTCGCGTCCGTGAGCGTTTTCGAGCCGGCGGTGACCGGGATCACCTCGGCGCCGAGCAGGCGCATGCGGAAGACGTTGAGCGACTGGCGATGCACGTCGACCTCGCCCATGTAGACGATGCAATCCAGCCCGAGCAGGGCGCAGGCGGTGGCGGTGGCGACGCCGTGCTGGCCGGCGCCGGTTTCGGCGATGATGCGCCGCTTGCCCATCCGCTTCGCGAGCAGCGCCTGGCCGAGCGCGTTGTTGATCTTGTGGGCGCCGGTGTGGGCGAGATCCTCGCGTTTGAGGAAGATGCGCGGGCCGTTGCCGCCGGAGGCCTCGTCGGAGAAGCGCGTCGCCTCGTAGAGCGGGGTGGGGCGGCCGACGTAGTCTTTCGCGAGGCGGTCGATCTCGGCCTGAAAGGCGGGGTCGGCCTTCGCCTCGGCATAGGCGGCGGTGAGCTCCTGGATGGCCGGCATCAGGGTCTCGGGGGCGAAGGTGCCGCCGAAGCGGCCGAAGTAGCCGCGCTCGTCGGGCATCGTGTAGTTGGCGAACACCTGTTGGTCGATCATGCGTGACACGGGCGGGTCTCCGGAGGAGGGCGAACGATCTGGCGTAATGCTAGCAGCCAACGCGATCTCGCGCGCCCGCAATCCGTCATTGTTGGTCGGTGGGAGCATCCTCCAGCCGAACCCGAGCGCTGGCCCGGTTGGTGCGAGGGATTCGGCACGGCAAAATGGCGTGGCGTGGCGTGGCGGAGGCGACGCGGTGGCGGCTGGTGCCACCGATCCGCGATCGAAGACCGGCCATCATGACGTGACCGGCGCGACTATCGACTGGAGACGCGACGATATGTGTGTATTGCAGGCGATCCTGGCGGTTCTGTTGCCCCCGCTGGCGGTGCTGTGGAAGCGCGGGCTGGGCTCGTCGTTTGTGCTGAGCATCATCCTGACGATCCTGGGCTACGTGCCCGGGCTCATCTACGCCCTCTACGTCGTCATCACCGACAGAGATTGAGCGCCATCAGCCGCGGCGCCGCACCTTTGGCGGCGCTGCGGCGACGGGCTCACCCGGATTCGGGATCAGGCCGTGTGGCGGTAGGGGAAGCCGGCGCCCGCCCACTCCAACCCGGCAGAGGTGAGCTTGTGGTCCGGCCACTCGCTGGCGGGGATGTGGCTGATCTGGCCGCTCTCGTTCTGCAGCGGTCCATCGATCAGGTTTTGCTCTCGCAGCCACGCGACCTGTTCCATCACCTGGTCTTCGGAGACGCCGTGCTCGGAGGCGATGCTCTCGATGTCCTCGACGCCGGGCTGACCGTGGTGCCGGCGATGAAGCGCGTTCCCCAACGAGACGCGAATGCGGTGTTCGAGCGACGGTTGCGTCATGGCGATGCTCCTTCTTCAAATGGGCAGTGTGTCCCACCTGCAGAATAGCACCGTCGCGGTCGGGGATGCCGGAAGGGGATCGAGAGATCCCGCGCGGCCTATGACCGGCGCGGGTTGAGGCGACGCAGGACGCCGTCGACGCGCTCGAACAGGCGGGGTCCGCGGGCGATCTCGCGCGGGGCGAGCCCGGTGATGTTGGTGACGCCGTGGACGATGTACCAGACCGTGGCGCTCATCATCACCATCATCGGTACCGTGATCACGGGCAGGCCGAGGGCGGTCATCCGGGCCAGCTCGGCGTTGAACTCGGCCGTGCCGCCAGGACTGGTGACGACGACGCGGGCCAGCGCGAAGTTGAGGGCGGCCGACACGAGCAGGGCACCGGCCCAGGCGAGCGTGGCGCGGGTCATCAGTCGCTGCCAGCGGTCGCTGGCGTCGTGGCTCGCCAGCGCGGCGCGGATGGCGTCGCGGTCGATGACCTTGTCGATCAACAACTCGACCAGCGGGCGGCTGGTGCGACTGCTGGCGAGGATCGCGAGGCCGAAAAGGAGCGGCACCGAGGCTTCCTTGACGGCGAGCCAGCGGGGATCCTCGGCGAGGGTGCCGATCGCCGCGGTGAGCAGGATGCCGACCAGCCCGACGACGGGAATGATCCCGACATCGGCGCGACGACGCAGCGCGCCCAGCATCCAGCCGACCGGGAAGGCGAGCGCGATGAGCAGCACGACGCGCGGATCGAGATCGGTGACGCCGCCGAGGCGCGTGAGGATGGCATAGGGGATGACCAGCGTGACCGCCAGCTTCAGCATCGAGGTCTCCGGGACGAACGGGCGCGCGGCGCCCGGAACGGCTCCTGGAGATCAGGATAGCGTACTGGCGGCGGTCGGTTCGTGCGCCTCGGGCATGCCTTCACCGGCGGCGAGACGATCGATGGCGCCGGCGAGCCAGTCGCGGTCGGCCCGGCGCAGGGCGAGAACGTGGTCGACGGCGAGATCGAGGTTGAGGCGACCGGTGTGCGGCGGCGGCATCGGCTGGTCGACGATCAGGGCATCGAGCTGGGCGAGGCGCTGGCGCAGCGCGGCGATCGCTTCGGCGCGAGGCAGGTGGTTGATGAACATCAGGCCGATGTCGCCGGCGTAGGTGGGCGTTTCGATCGCGGCGAGATTGGCGGCGAGCAGGCGGTGGAAGAGCTCCCGGCCGGCGTCGGTGATCGTGTAGACCTTGCGCGGCGGGCGGTTGCCGACCTGCTCGATCTCGATATCGACCATGCCGCCGCCGTGGAGCCGGTCGAGCTGGGCGTAGGCGGTGGCCTTCTTCATGTCGGCAATGCGGCAGAGGCGATTCTCGATGAAGTCGTTGATCTGGTAGCCGTGCTGGCTCTGGGTCATCAACACGCCGAGCAGCAACAGCGCGCGTTCGTCCCAGGTGGTGGTTGTGGTCGGCACCGCGAGTCCTTTCCTTGCTGGCTCCATTGTACCTCAATAGTCACGCTTGACTAATCACGATCGACAGCGCATAATCGTTCCGTCGTGATTGGTCACGATGGACTAATCAGACTCATCCGTATCGACGAAGGATGCTGCCCCATGTTTCTCGCCCTGCGCGAAATCCGCCACGCGAACATGCGTTTCGCGATGATCACCGGCGTCATCGTGATGGTGTCGAGCCGCGTGTTCATTCTCTCCGGGCTCGCCAACGGCCTCAGCGCCGGCACCACCGAGGCCATCGCCGCCATGCCG
>JAEVYR010000078.1 GCA_023392645.1 Chloroflexota bacterium
GCGTTCGCCGATGTCGTGGCGAAGCTGGCGGACCGGGTCGACGATCTCTACGTGCACATCGACCTCGACGTACTCGATCCATCGCTGGTGCCGAGCTCGTCGACGCCAAGCCCGCGCGGACTGTCGCTGCGGCAGCTCGAAGGGCTGCTCGACACGACGTTCGCGACCGGCAAGGTGGCCGTCCTCGCCGTTGCCGGGCTCAACCCCGGCGGCGGCCAGCGAGGCCGGCGCTCGGTCGAATCGACCCGGTCGCTGCTGACGGCGGCCGTGCCGCGCTGGGCGGAACAGGAGCAACATTAATGACCGACGATCAACGCGCGACCGTCGAAGCGATCTTCGCCGAGCTGATCGGCCGCGGCGAAATCGATGTCGCGCCGGCGGAAGAGGGGACCGGTTTCGAAATCCAGTCCGACCAGTGGACGCTGGCGATCGATGGCGACCCGATGACCGTCGCGTTCCTCGCCGTCGATGACGAGCCGGGCGACGCGGCCGACCTCCCACAGGCGCTGACCGCGGCGATCGAGCCGGATGACCTTGCCGCCCTGCGGGCGCTCGACCGCCGGTGGGAGGGCGCGCTGCGGATCGCGCTCCAGCAGTCCGGCGACCTGCTCTCGATGCAGCTCGCCACCCTCCTCGCGGAGGAGCCCGACACGCAGGCCTGACGGTGGCACCGCGCCCTGAACCAGCCCCGGTTGCCGGGTTGGGTAGACTTGGGGAACACCGGTCGTCGCCCGCAGCGAAAGGCCATCATGAGCGCCACCGTCACCCAACCCGATACCGCCACGAGCAATCTCCGCGCGCCGGGCCGCGTGTTGCTCGTCTCCTGCTACGAGCTCGGGCACCAGCCGCTGGCGCTGGCCACCGCCGCCGGGGCGCTGCGCGACGCCGGCTTCGAACCGGCCACCCGCGACCTCGCCGTCGAGGCCCTGACCGATGACGATCTCGCCACCGCCGGCCTTGTCGCCGTCAGCGTGCCCATGCACACCGCGATGCGGATCGGGCAGAGCGTGCTCGACCGCCTCCGCGCCACCCATCCCGAAACCCCGGTCGTCTTCTACGGCCTCTACGCCGTGCTCAACGCCGACCACCTCTTCGCCACCGGCGCCAGCGCCGTGATCGGCGGCGAGTTCGACGGTCCGCTGCGCGAGATCGCCGAGCATCTCGCCGCGGGTGGCAACCTCGCCACCGCCGATCTCCCCGGCGTCATCACCGCCGTGAATCGGACTCCTGACCCGGCGCCGAAATCGGCATTCCCGACGCCGCGCCGGACCGAGCTGCCGGTGCTGCGCTCCTACGCCGGATTGGAAGAGAACGGCACCATCGTCGCGGCGGGCTACGTCGAAGCAACCCGCGGCTGCCACCACACCTGCACGCACTGCCCGATCACGCCGGTTTACGGCGGGCGCCTGGTCGTCGTCCCGCGCGACCGTGTGCTCGACGACATCGCCCGGCAGGTCGAGATGGGCGCGCGGCACATCACCTTCGGCGACCCCGATTTCTTCAACGGTCCCGCGCACTCGCTGCGCATCCTCCGGGAAATGCGCGAGCGCTGGCCGGAGCTCACCTTCGACGCGACGATCAAGATCGAGCACATCCTCGAACACCGCCAGCGCCTGCCCGAGCTGGCCGAGCTCGGCTGCCGCTTCGTCGTCTCCGCCGTCGAATCGCTCAACGAGGAAGCGCTGCGACGGATGAAGAAGGGCCACACCGCCGCCAGCGTGTCGGAGGCGATCGACCTCCTCGACGCGGTCGGCATCCCGATGCGACCGTCGCTGCTGCCGTTCTCGCCGTGGGAGACCATGGAGAGCTATCTCCACCTGCTGCGGTTCATGGCGGAGCGGGGCATGACGCGCAACATCGACCCGGTCCACTGGAGCATCCGGCTGCTGATCCCGCCCGGCTCGGCGGTGCTCGACGACCCCGACACGGCGGCGTGGATCGGCCCGCTCGACCCCGACGCGCTCAGCTACACGTGGACGCACCCCGACCCGCGCATGGAGGCGCTCCAGCGGGAGGTCGGGCAGCTCGCCGAGGCCGGTGACGCCTGCCAGCAGGATCCGGCGGAGACGTTCGGGGCGATTTGGGCCGCGGCGCACCGCGCGTCGGGAAGAGACGTGCCGGAGCTCCCGGCGGAGCAGGTGCGCCGGCCGAAGCCACCCGGGCTCACCGAAAGCTGGTTCTGCTGAGCAGAGCCCACCGCGCGGCAGTTGTCGCGCTAACCGGTATCAACGCTCGACGCGGCGCCATCGGGTGAGGCCGCCCCACCGTTGGGGGGCTGGTTCGAGGTAGCCAACGTTCGATCCATAATTTCAAGAATCGCTGTCATCCCGAGCGGGGGATTCCTCGGCACGGTTTCGGCGCATACGCGCCTCACCGGCTCGGAATGACACCACGTTGTTGTGTCTTCTTTGCCCGATCACGGAAGGGCCCGGCCCACCGGTAGCCATGCTCGCGGCAGCGCGTTTGCTACACTGGACCGGCATCCGGAACCCGATGCACGACTGAGCGAAGTCTGGTGATCATGGCTCCCACCTGCTGTAGCAACCTCCACCACTAACTCCATCTCCCCGACCGGGACGATGGGCCATGCTCCCGCCGTGGGCCCGGAGCGTGGTTGTCGCGTGCCCCTCCGACGGCACGTGACCGGAGGTACGAGTTCCCACCGCCAATCGAACGCGAGGATCTCATGCAGCATCGCATCACCGCGCCTGCTCGCCACGGCGAGCCGGTCATCACCGCATCGGCACTGACCAAGACGTACAC
>JAEVYR010000099.1 GCA_023392645.1 Chloroflexota bacterium
GGAATCGCTGGGGCGGTCAGCCGGCTAGTCGATAAACCCGCCGTCCGACAGATCCTGCTGCATGCCCTTGACGGCGTCCTCGGGCGAGATGTCGCCGAGGATCGACTGGATCGTGTACTGGTCGATGATCGGCGTGATCGTCGACCAGTCCGGACCGACGTCCGCCAGGTAGCCGTGCGCCTTGGTGATCTCCTGCGCCGCCTTCAGGCCCGGCAGCTCCCCGATCGGGTTGACCCAGTTCGAGTTGTACGGCGTCGGGTCGCCGTGGTCCATATTGTGTTCCTTGCCGATTTCGGTCAGCGCGTACGTGCCGTCCGTCACGGTGTAGTCGTGATCGAGGATGCCCAGCGAGCCGAGGGTGATGCCGGGGATCGTGTTCCACCACTCGATGAACAGGAAGGCGAGATCCGGCGAGGGCGCGTTGACCGGGATCGTCCAGACGCTCGGCTGGCCGCGGCTGAGGATCACGCCGTTGGGGCCTTCGCAGGCGGCGATGCCGACGGCGTTGAAGGGACTGTCGGGGTCCTGGTCCTGCACGGTGCTGTTGAACAGGCCCACCCAGGTGTCCCAGTAAGTGACGAAGCTCACGCCGTTGGTCATGAAGAGGTTGCGCATATCGGCGGTTTCGGCGGTGGCGAAGTTCGGGTCGTAGAGACCCTCGCTGTAGAGCTTCGCGAGGAATTCATAGACCGGAATCGCCGCCTCGGTGGCATAGGGGATCGTGCGCTTGCCATCGACCTCGACGTACCCGGGGTAGATGCCTTCGGAGCTCATGAACGGCTGGATGTCGTAGGTCCCGGCGGTGGAGAGCCCGAGCGGCTGGCTGCCATCTCCCACCGGGTCGCCGTCGCGGAAGGCGACCATGGTGTTGTAGACGTCGTCGAGCGTCTTCGGCGTGTCCAACCCGAGCTTGTCGAGCCAGTCCTGCCGGGTCGTCAGCATCCGAGAGCCTTCGAACTTCTGGAACACGCTGTAGAACTTGCCGTCGTCCTCGAGCATCTTCCACTCATCGGTGGGGATGACGCTCGGATCCTGGAGGAAGGCCGAGTTCTGGACCCGCTCGGTGAGGTCGGTGAGAACGTCCTGGTCGGCGAGCCGGAGCACGGTGTCCTGATTGGTGTAGATGAGGTCGTACTCGACGCCGGCGGCAAGGTCGGCCTGCAGCTTCTGGTCGTACTCCGCCGTCGGGTGTACGAGATCGACCTCGACGCCGGTGAGACGAGTGATCTCCTGGGCGAAGAGGGCATCCTCCTCGGGCGTCTTGCCGCCGACAACGGCGCTGAGAATCTTGAGCTTGCCGCCCTTCGCCTTGATGTCGGCAATCACCTGCTTGCCGGCCTCGGTCTGGGTCGATGAACCCGCGGCCGCGGCCGGAGAGGCGCCTGGCGTGGCCTGCGCGCGGGCGAGCATGGGCAGCCCAATGGCGGCCCCGGCGCCGAGCGCTGACGCGCGGGACACCAATGTTCGTCGGGAAAGTCGAGAGCTCATCACGATCCTCCTTCGCATTTCCTCGAACCTCGCCGCGTGGCGAGGGCAGCTTGTGGCGCGGCGTCTACCGCCGGGGTTCGTCACACCGATGTTCGCCGTGAGAAGCACGGACTCAAGCAGGCGCGCGTATGTGCACCCCCGATGGAGAGACGGGCGCTGGATCGATAGTAGCGGAACGAGCAGGGTTGTGTCGCCCTGCGACGTTGCACGGTTGACGGGCGCTCGCTCGCCCGTTACGATACGACACAGTAGGTAATGCTACGTAACGTATCGGAGACCAGCATGAGTGAGATCGAACTCGACACCTTGAAGCAACTGGCGGACCTGGCCGGAGCCAGCGACACGCCGATCGCCGAGCGATCGATGGATGACATCGCGCGCGCCCTCGGCATCACTCGCATGACGCTGTACCGCCGGGCGGGCTCGCGCCAGAACATCGTCGAACGACTCGCCGAGATCGGCATCGATGCCACCGGCGAGCCGTTGGCGCGGGAACGTGTGATCGAGGCGACCGGGGAGCTGCTGCGCGAGCGGGTGTTGGCCGACGTGACGCTGGAGGCGATCGCCGAGCGCGCGCGCTGCTCGCTGCCGGCGATCTACAACCAGTTCGGCGGCCGGCAGGGCGTGCTGCGTGCCACCTTCGAGCGACACAGCCCGCTGCCGGCGATCGCGCACCTGGTCGAATCGGGTCGGCTCGAGGCCGAGCCAGACCTGCGGAGCGAGGTGCGCGCACTGTATGCCGCGGTCTTCGACCAGGTCGTGCCGGGGTGGCCGGTGTTGCGATCGTTCATCGCCGAGGTGCTGCGCGATCCGTTCAGCGAGGTCGGCGCGCTCTTTCGCGACTGGTATGTACCGCGAATGCTCGAAACGATCATGCCAACACTGCAGCGCCACCTCGCTCGCGGCGACCTGAGGCCCGTGCCCCCGCTGCTGATCGCCCAGGAGTTCATCGGCCCGATCCTGCTGCACGTCGCCTCGCGTGCCGTGATCCAGGAGGTGTTCGGCGCGGAGCCAACAGACCGGGACACCACGATCGAGACCCTCACCGACATGTTCTGCCGCGCCGCGGCCACCGATGGGACCGAACAGCACACCGCGTGATACCGGCCGCCGGGACGGCGGTCGAGAAAGCGACCCTAGCCATGGCAACCACGAGAACCGCGACAACGGGGCACCTGCCGCCGGCACAGCTTGAGCAAGCGAATGCCGGTCACGAGCGGCGCAACTGGATTCTCGCCATCCTGTCGTTGAGCCTGCTCATCATCGGGCTCGACAACACGATCCTCAACGTCGCCCTGCCCACCTTGCAGGAGGAGTTCGCCTCATCAGCTTCGCAGCTTCAGTGGATGGTCGACGCGTACATCCTCGTTTTCGCCGGGCTGCTGCTGACCCTCGGCGCGCTCGGCGATCGTTTCGGCCGCGCGAAGGCGCTGCAGGCCGGCCTGGCGATCTTCGCGCTGGCGAGCCTGTGGGCGGCATTTGCGCCGTCGGCCGGTCAGTTGATCGCCGCGCGCGGCGTGATGGGCATCGGCGGCGCGTTCATCATGCCGGCCACCTTGTCGATCATCATTCACGTTTTCCCGGAGGACGAGCGTGGCCGCGCGATCTCGATCTGGGCCGGTGTCGCGGGGCTGGGCATCGGTCTGGGCCCGCTGACGGGCGGGCTGCTGCTGGAGCATTTCTGGTGGGGCTCGGTGTTCCTGATCAACATCCCGATCGCGGTGCTCGCGATGATCGGCGGCCTGCTGATCATCCCCGAGAGTCGCGATCCCGACGCGACCGCGCTCGACATTCCGGGCGGAATCCTCTCTATGGGCGCGGTCGTCGCGCTCGTGTACGCGATCATCGAGGCGCCGGCGAAGGGATGGTTCGACCCGGTGGTGCTCGGCGCGTTAGCGCGGGCGG
>JAEVYR010000355.1 GCA_023392645.1 Chloroflexota bacterium
CGCCGGTCCAGGCCCACGGAAACCCCTACCTTCGCTCCGACGCCCGAGCAGGTGGGGCCTTCGCTCGCGCCTGCTTCGCCGCCTCGCGAGATATGGTCGAAACCAACCTCGCGTCCATCAAGGACGCCGACTGGGTTGAGGAGGTAACGGCCCACCTCGACGAGCTCGCCCAGCGCCTCAACGTGCCGGCGCCGCGGGCATAGACCCGGATCTCCGCGCGCAGGTCTCCAGTCGGGGATGCACAAACTACATCTCGGCGTGGCGAGGGCGATACTGCAACGCCTCGGCGACGTGCGCCGCCGTCACCGCATCGGAGGTCGCCAGGTCCGCGATCGTTCGCGACAGCTTCAACACCCGGTGGTAGGCCCGCGCGGAGAGCCCGAGCTGCCGCACCGCCGCCGCCAGCAACTGATCGCTGGCGCTGTCGAGCCGGACGAAATGCTGAATCTCGCCCGGCCCCATGTCGGCGTTGGTCTTCAGCTCCGATCCCGCGAAGCGGAGCATCTGGACCTGGCGCGCCACTTCCACCCGACTCCGCACCGCGGCCGACGATTCCCCGGCGCGCCGATCCGTCAGGTGCTCGTAGTCAACCCGCGGCACGTCGAGGTGAATGTCGATCCGGTCGAGCAGCGGCCCGCTGATACGCTTCTGATAGCGGGTCACCGACGACGACGAACAACTGCAAGGGCGCGTGAGATCGCCAAAGTACCCGCAGGGACACGGGTTCATCGCCGCCACCAGCGACACGTTCGCCGGAAAGGTGATGGTGCCGGAGGCTCGCGCCAGCGTGACCTGCTTGTCTTCAAGTGGCTGACGCAACACCTCGAGCGTCTTCGTCGAAAACTCCGGGAGCTCGTCGAGGAAGAGCACGCCCCGATGCGCGAGACTGATCTCGCCCGGCTGCGGCCACGAGCCGCCTCCCACCAGCCCGGCGTGGCTCGTCGTATGGTGCGGCGATCGAAACGGCCGGCGCGTCACCAGCGGCCGATCGCTCGGCAACAACCCCTTCACGCTGTAGATCCGCGTCACCTCCAGCGCCTCGTCGAGATTCATCGCCGGCAGGATCGACGGCATCGAGCGAGCCAGCAGCGTCTTGCCCGCGCCGGGAGGTCCGGTCATGATCAGGTTGTGCGACCCTGCCGCCGCGACCTCCATTCCCCGCTTGACGTGCTCCTGCCCGCGAATATCGGCGAAATCGACCAGCGCGCCGGGCTCTCCCGAATCCGGAATTGACGTCACCGTCGCGATCGGCGTGATCGCCTCGAACCCTTGCAGGTGCCGCACGAGCTCGGCAAGGTTCCGCACGGGATAGACGGTGATGCCGTCGACCAGCGCCGCCTCCCGCGCGTCGACCGCAGGGACGAACGCCCGGGTCAACCCTTTCGCCGCGGCCACCGACACCATCGAGATGATGCCCGGCGTGTGCCGCAGCACGCCGTCGAGCGACATCTCTCCCACCAGCAGCGCATCGTCGAGCGGCGCCAGCAACTGGTGAGATGACATGAGAATGCCGATCGCGATCGGCAGGTCGTAGGTAGGTCCGGCCTTCTTCAGGTCGGCCGGGGCGAGATTGACCGTGACCCGACCGTGCGGCACCCTTCCGCCCGAGTTCCGGATCGCCGCTCGAACGCGATCCTTGCTCTCCTGCACGGCGGCATCGGGCAGGCCGACCACGATCACGCCGGGGTTGGCCCCGCCGCTGACGTCCACTTCGACCTCGACCAGCACGCCGTCCACGCCGACGACCGCGCAGCTGAAAACCTTCGCCAGCACCGCATCTTCTCCCGTCGCCCTCACACCGGAATATCCGCGCGAGCAAGCGCGACCTCCGGCCGCCAGTTTGTGTTGCCTTTCTGCACTGTACCACCACAGTGGCAGACGCGGGAGTCGGATTCCGGCGGGGCTCATCGCGCCAGCCGTGTGGCGGCGCGGTGCTCAGCCGATGTGGACGGCCGGGCGGCGGTCGGGGTCGGGCTCGGCCTTGCGCAGGATCTCGTGCGTCACCGGCGCGATATCGCCCTCGCCGAACAGGATGAATCGGGCGAGATAGCGCAAAGGGTTGCCCTCGGCCCAGCCGAAATAGGCGTGCGGCCGCTTTCCGGTTCGATCGCGAATCGCCAGCATCGTCCCGGCGATCGCGTTGGGCACCGACGGGCTGTAGACCCGCAGCACGCGGTAGGGGCCAATCTGCTCGCCCATCACCCGCACATCGGGCGCGAACTCCGACGCATCCGTGATCACCACCTCCAGGAAGAGCGCCTTGGTGCCACGAGGAATGTGGCTCGCTTCGCGCTCTTCCTGCTCCTTCAACAGGTACTCGCGTGGGGTGCGGTCGTCCGGATGGTTCGCGATCAGCCGCACCGGTCCGGTTTCGCTCGATTGGCGAATGAATCGCGTCGCCTGCTCATCGAAGATGATCGATTCCACACGCAACTCGGTCGACCGCCAGACGCGCGAAACCAGCGAGACGATCACGATCGCCGCGATGAAGACCAGCGCGATCTTCAGGCCCTGTGGGTCGCTGAGAATCGTCACCGCCGTCGTGTAGATGAAGATGGCCGCGACGGCGCCGAAGAGGATGGTGCCCAGCCGCTCCTGACGCGATCGCGCCGACAGCGTCACCGCAATCGTGGCCGACGTGATCACCGCCAGCACGCCGGTGGCGTAGGCGCCCGCCTGGGCGTCGACATCCGCGCGAAACAGAAACGTCACGATGAAACACACCGCCGTGAAGATGAGCACCAGGGGTCGCTGCGCGCGGGTCCAGTCAGGCGCCATGCCATATCGGGGCAGATAGCGCGGAACCACGTTGAGCAGCCCCGCCATGGCCGAAGCGCCAGCGAACCAGAGGATCGTGATCGTGCTGATGTCGTAGATCGTGCCGAACAGCTCGCCGATGTATTCGTGCGCGACATAGGAGAGGGCTCGCCCGTTCGCTTCGCCGCCCTCCTCGAACGCCTCGGACGGGATCAGCAGGATCGTCACGATCGACGAGGCAATCAACATCACGCTCATCAGCAGCGCCGCCGTCGTCAGCAGCTTGTGGGTGTTGCGAATGCGCCCGTCTGGATGCGCCGGATCGTCGGAGGGATCGCCTTTCACCTGCGGCATCACCAGCACACCGGTTTCGAAACCGGAGAGGCCGAGCGCCAATGCCGGGAACACCAGCATCGCCGCGCCGATCGCGAGGAACGGATTGCTGTAGCTGTGCGCGAGGTTGTCCTGCCAGTTCGACAGATAGGCGGCGTTGTCGGCGATATGCCTGAACCCGAGCGCGATCACGACGACGTTCAGCGCCAGGTAGACCACGACGAGCCCGACGGCGATTCCGATCGCCTCGCCGAATCCCTTGAGGAACAC
>JAEVYR010000165.1 GCA_023392645.1 Chloroflexota bacterium
TTTTCCTTGCAGGTGTCCCTTTGCTACTTGTGCGGGTATGGGGTGGGGGGGAGCGCGAGCGCGCCCCCACCTGTCGAACCGCCTCACATCGTTGTCAGGTGGTCCCGAGCGGCCGCTAGAGCTCGCTCATGATGTCCTCCATATCCGAGGCCATGCTCTCGACAGTCGACGCCGCGTCAGCGGAGCCGCTGATGATCTGGTTGACGCCCGTGAAGTAGACGATCGAGACGTCGTTGTAGAGGTCGGCCGCCGGCGTCGACGGACGCGGCACCGCGCCACCGTTGAAGACGTCGAACATCGCCGCGTAGTACGGCTGCGCCGCGAGCACGTCCGGATCCTCGTAGAGGTCGGCGATCGTCGGCAGGTTGGCCCGCTCGATCGAGCGCGACTTCTGGATCGGGGCGCTCGACCAGTACTTCGCGAATTCCTTCGCGGCGTCCTGGTTCTGCGAGTACTTGGAGACGAACACCTGCCAGCCACCGAGGGTCGCGGCGTGCTGTCCGCTGTCGCCCGCCGGCAATTGACCGACGTCGAACTTGTCCTTGATGACCGAGCCCTCTTCCTGACCATTGGCGTAGGCGTACGGCCAGTTGCGCATGAAGGCGGAGTTGCCGCCCTGCCACACGCCGCGGGCGTCCTCTTCCATGTAGCCCGTCACGTCGTTCGGGGAGATGCCACCGACCCATCCGGCAGCCCGCTCGAAGGCGGCGACCGCCTGATCGTTGTTGAGCGTAACGGTGCCGTCCTGATCGATGATCTGGCCGCCGTCCTGCGAGTATTGCCACTCCAGCGCGTCGCAGGTGAGCCCTTCGTAGGCCGCGCCCTGCCAGACAAAGCCGGTGAAGGCGGGCATGTCGGCGATCTCGCCGTCCATGATCGTCTTGGCCTGCTCTTCGAGGTCGTCCCACGTTGCCGGGGCGCCCTTTTCGAAGCCGTACTTCTCCTGGAGATCCGTGCGGAAGTAGAGGATGCCGGCGTCGGTGAAGACCGGGATACCGACCAGCACATCCTGGACGGTGTTGTTCTCCATGATCCGCTCGAAGAAGTCGCCCGGCGGCACCGAGTCGCTCAGGTCGACCGCGTGCGAGTAGATGATGCCGGGCCAGATCACGTCGATCTGCGCGACGTCGATATCGCCCGACTGCGCGGCGAACGTCTGGAGATAGAACTGGAGCCGGTCAGTGGTCGACTCCGCGCCCTTGACCAGCGTCGCCTCAGCGCCGGTGATCTCGTTGAAGCGCGCGATCCGCGCCTCTTCATACGGGGTGCCCGGGCCGTCGGCGCCGCCCCCCCAGTTGAACTTGACGCCCTTGAAGTCGCTGGTGTTGAGCTCGACATCGGCGAGGATGTCATCTGCACTCGGAATCGACCAACCGGGAGTCGCCTCGCCGGCAGGGGTGGCACTCTGGGCGCCAACTGCCTCGGCGCGCAGAATCGTCCCCATCAGTGTGGCGCTCAAGCCAAGCGCGCTGCCGCGCTTGATGATGTCGCGACGGGAAAGCCGACCATGGACAGCATCCCGGAACAGATTGTTGACCGGATTCGGATTGTAACCGTAGTCCTTCACGGATTCCTCCTGTTGCCTGCGATCGTTTCTCGATCGCTCACGAATCTACGGGCCGGTGCTTCCCGACGGATATGCGGCGGGTACGTTCTGCGCCGATATGGAGATCCATTCGCGGCAGGAACGCCCTGCCGGCACATCTCGTCAGTGAACCAGGTACGCTTGTTCTACTCTCTCGCGTCAGCGCTCGTCAAGTGAACACACGTCTTCTCGCCTATTGAGGCCCGTTGGGAGGATTGTCGCAAGATCACGGCCAACACGCGAGCCGGCCCGGCCGCCGCGTGAAATCGGAGTGGCCGGTCGTGGCGGAGACCCCGGATCACGCCGTGCCTGGGTCGGGTCCGTGCTGGATGGGCAGCTATCACCGGAGCGATGGACGACGATGGCGCAGCGGTGCCATCGCCATACGGGTCCGCAACGCCTGCACTGAGCGCAGCGCTCAACCATGGAGGTGAAGGTGTCGCGGCGACGGACCCTGCTCAGGCACGCTTTCACTCGTAGAGATGGGCCTCGTCGTCGGGAACCTCGAACCGGCCGGACATGCGCGTCAGGCGAATGCGATAGACGATGGCCTCCGGCGAGACGGACGCCCCGCCGCCCTTCGGGGCGACGATGTCGATCGCCCGGCAGCGCGCGTCCGGGTCGGTGACCTCCTCGAACACGCCATCGGCGATCACCGAGCGCCAGCGGTCCTCCGCCTCGACCTCGTCGACCTCGAAGGCCACCTCCGGGTGCGCCCGCATGATGTCGAGCTTGCGTCCCGGACCGCTGATCGAGTAGACGCTCTCGCCGTCGTAGCCGAACGGGATCGGCACCAGATACGGCCGCTCGCCCTCGTGCGCGCAACAGGCGATTCGCCCCACGATCGCCCGTCGCAGCACCGCCTCGATCCCATCGTCGTCGAGGACAAAGATTCGTCCCATCGCCTGCTGCCACCCTATCCCGAAGAGCCGATGAGGCCCTCTCGCTGTCCCGTCGTTTACTGGTAGATGACCACATCCGGCACCGGATCGAGATCCAGCACCTCCTCCGGCGTCATCAGCGGCACATCCTGCTGGTAAAAGAGCTTGACGCCATCGAACTCGATCGGGCAGCACCCGATCACCGCGTCGTACGTCGCCCGCTTGTCGGCCGGCGTGCCCCACCCGTCGGCATCGATCACGAGCTGGACGCCGGCGACGGGCACGACCTGATCCTTGTTCTCGATCATCGACTCGATGAACTGGTGCACGATCAGGACCTTGGGCGGGATGCCCATTTCGGCGCTGAGGTTGGCCAGGTACTGCTGGGTGAAGGCGATGTCGCTGGCGTCGACCTGACCAATGTGCTCGCCGGGCAGCTCGCCCTCGGCCATTGCGAACTCGGGATCGAGCGCCAGGTGGACGAACGGCTTCTCCAGCCACGGGCGCAGCCCTTCGACCTCCGCCTGCACCGTACGGCGCCCGATCTGGACATCGAGGAAGAGCAGGATGCCGTTCGCCTCGCAGAAATCCGCATAGGCGTCCAGCACCTCGCTCGGCGTGTCGAGCAAATAGCTGCCGTCCGGTTGGGCCTCTGGCTGGGCGACGGAGGCGATCACCTCCATCCCGATCACGACCGGGCGGGAGGGATCGG
>JAEVYR010000168.1 GCA_023392645.1 Chloroflexota bacterium
ATCAGTGCGTCGTACACCGTGCGGCCTTCGGCAATGTAGTTCGGCGCCGTCCAGAACCACGCCAGGGCGCCCGCCAGCTCCAGCGCCGTTTGAATCTGGCCACGCGTACGCAGCCAGTCCAGCGCGGCGCGGATATTCGCGATGTCGGCCTCGGTTCGGGTGAACCACAGGTCCGGTTCGGGTCCCATCAACCCCGGCTCGACCGCCGTCGCAAACGACGCGAAGTAGCTCGCGTGCGCGTCGCGGGTCGCCTGGGCCGCTCCACGCGCCGCGAGCCGATCCAGCGCGTGCTCGCGCGCCGTTTCCAGCATCGCGAACCGTGGCTCCCCCTCGGCGTTCGCGGTCGGGCGGAGCAACCCGTGATCGACAAGTGTCGCCAGCGCATCGAGCGGGCGCGGGTGCTGACCGATCGCCTCCGCCGCCTCGGCGGTGAAGCCACCGGCGAACACTCCCAGCCGCTCCCAGAAGGCGCGGTCGGCGTCGCCCAGCAGATCGACGCTCCAGGCCACCGCTGCGCGCATCGTCTGGTGGCGTTCAGGGGTGTCACGCGGGCCGCCCGTGAGGAGCTCGAGGCGCTGTTCGAGTCGTGCCGCCAATGCCTGGGGTGACAGCACGCTGCTGCGCGCCGCCGCGAGCTCGATTGCGAGCGGCAGTCCGTCCAGGCGCCGGCAGATCGCGGCGATGGCAGCGGCGTTGTGCTCGGTGAGCGCGAAGGGCGGATGTACTACCCGCGCGCGATCGACGAACAGGCGTACACCGCTTGATGCGGCGATCTCACCAAGGCTCGACACCTGCGCGGCGCTCGGAACCGCGAGCGGCTCGACGGGCACAACGTGCTCGCCAGGCTGGCCGAGCCGGGTCCGGCTGGTGGCGAGGATCGTCAGATGCGGGCAGGCGCTGAGCAGCTCGGTGACCAGGGGAGCGCCGGCCAGCAGGTGTTCGACGTTGTCCAGCACCAGCAGCAGGTGGCGCTCGCGCAGCGCATCCTGCAGAACCTGCTGGATTGGCTGCGTGCCGATGTGCTCGAGATCGAGCGCCCGCAGTATCGCGCTGGGGACCAGCGCGGGGCGGTCGATAGACGCCAGCGGGACGACGGCCACCTCACCACCGACCTCTCCAGCCACCGCAAGCGCGAGACGGGTCTTGCCGATGCCGCCCGGACCGGTAAGCGTGACAAGCCTCGTGGACGGCTCCCGCAGGAGTGCGGCGATCTCTCGCATCGCCTGCTCCCGGCCGATCAAGGTCGTCGCGGAGACCGGGAGGTCCGACATGGCGAAACGCGCGCGATGCCCGATCGGAATCGGCGTGTCTGAGTCCCTGGCGATGCGAAGTCGATCAAGGTCCACGTCGCTTGCTCGTGGCTCGGTCGCGCTACGTGTCTCCCGCAGTCATCTGCATCGATTATATGGGCTACGTTGACGTGAAGGTGGCATTGTCAGTAAACGCGGAGGCACCTCGCGATTCGGCCATCGACGAGGTCGTTCCCGGAGCGGCGTCAGGCGAGACCCCGCCGGAGCGCGATGGTCGTCGCGGCGGTGCGGTTGCTCGCGTCGAGCTTGGTGAGGATCGCGCCGACGTGCTGGGCGACGGTCCGGCGCGAGACGTGAAGGGCGGCCGCGATCTCGTCGTTCGAGGCGCCGTCGACCATCAGCCTCAGTACCTCGAATTCGCGGGGGCTCAGGCCGAACTGACCGAGGCGCTCGGCTCGAGGCAAGGTAGGGCGCTGGCCGGTGGACGCGAGCAGGCGCTCGGCCTCGGCAAGCGCCTCCCGGAGCGAGAGTGCCGCGCCCTCGTCGGATTCCGCCCTGGCGCGCGCCGCCGGCAGGCCGCGCAGCGCGACATCCCTCGCCCGCTCGTACATCTCGCGCTCAGGCAGCGCCTTGATGAGCCCGAGCTCCGTGCCCAGCGCGTCGCCGGCCGCGAACAGGCGCGCCGCGGCGACCATCTCGTGCCGGGTGGCCGCAAGCACCGCCACGCGCTGGATCGCGTCCACGATCCGTTCCGGGGTTCCCATGGCGCGATACAGCGCCAGCGCCTCGCGGAGCGCGTCGGCCGCGCCGGCGGCGTCGCCCGACTGGGCGCGCACCAGGCCCAAGTACGACAGCGCCGCGGCGGCGCCCCACGGGTCGCCCGTGCGCCCGCTCAGCGACAGCGCATCCTCGAGCAGGGAGATCGCGAGAGCCAGGTTCCCTTCTCCCACCGCGACGATGCCCAGGTGGTATCGGGTGATGGCCACGTTGACGTCGTCATCAAGCTGCGCGAACAGGGCGTTCGCCTCGGAGAACGCCAGCGCGGCACCCTCGTAGCGCCCGATATCCTCGGCAATGTTGCCGAGCCCGGTGAGCGCGTAGGCGACCCCGGAGAGGTCTCCGGCGGCGCGCAGCCGGTCGAGCCCGTCTGTCAGCACCTCGCGAGCGCGCTCCGGTTCGCCCGAGAAGTGCAGGATCATGCCGAGCCCAAGCAGCAGGCGGCCGCGAACCGGGTCGGGCATGACTGGCATCGCCAGCGCTCGCTCCAGCCACGCGCGCCCCTCGGCGAGGTGCCCGCGGTAGTACCAGAACAGCCAGAGTGCCCCCGCGAGCCGGCCTCCCTGGGCGATGCGGTCCGGATCGGTGTCCGCGCGCAGCGTCCACGCCATGGCGGCGAGGAAATTGGCGTGATCGCGTTCGAGCAGGTCGAGCCACGCCGGCACAACCTCGCGCACCATGTGCGACTCGCCTTCCAGTGCCAGGGCGAGGTAGATCGCCGCGTGGGCATCGCGCGCCGCGGACTCTTCTCCGCTGGTCGCGAGCCGCTCCACCGCCAACTCGCGGATCACGCCGGCCATCTCGATCCGGGGCTCCTCGTCGTCGGCGGTCTCGATCGGCGTCACCAGGTTGTGATCGACCAGCGCGGAGACCAGGTCGACCGCATCGTCCGCGTCGACGCCGTCCAGTTGGGCGGTGATGGTCGAGACCGCGCCGAGCGACGAACCGCCCTCGAATACCGCCAACCGCCGGAACATCCGCCGCTCGCCCGCCGAGAGCAGCTCGTGGCTCCAGGAGATCGCCTCGCGCATCGTCCGGTGCCGCGCGGGAGCGTCGCGCGGCCCGCCGGTGAGCACCTCCAGCCGGCGCTCGAGCCGCCGGGCGAGCTCCTGCGGCGCCAGCACGTGGCATCGTGCCGCCGCCAGCTCGGTCGCCAGCGGCAGCCCGCCCAACTGCTGGCAGATGGTCGCGATCGCGGCGGCGTTGCGATCGGTCAGTCGAAAGGTGTGGTCGATCGCCTGCGCTCGCGACACGAACAGCCGCACGCTGCTCATGCTCGCCAGCTCGTCGAGCGGAAGGGAGCTGCCCGCGGGTGGGATATCCAGCGGCTCGACCGCCACCACATGCTCGGCGGAGAGACCGAGCCGGGCGCGGCTGGTGGCGAGCGCCTTAAGGCGCGGATAGGCGCCGAGAAGGTCGATGACAATCGGCGTCCCGGCCAGCAGGTGCTCGACGTTGTCCAGCACCAGCACCAGGTCGCGGTCGCGCAGGGCGCTGTCGAGCGCGCGGTCGATGGGCTGGTTCCCGGTCGGCGCGACCCCGATTGCCTGGAGGATCGCGGGTGGGATCGCCGCTGGATCCGCAACCTGGGCGAGGGGCACGAATGCGGCCTCGCCGGCGAGCTCGCGCGCCACCGCCAGCGCGAGGCGCGTCTTGCCGATGCCGCCCGCGCCGGTGAGGGTCACCAGGCGGACAGCCGGCCGGGTGAGCAGCTCCGCCAGCTCGCGCACGGTTTGCTCCCGGCCAACGAGCGTCGTCGGCGGGAACGGCAGCTCCGGCGCGTCCGCGCGGGGGCGGCAGGGGGATCGATCCCCCTCTTCAGGCGGCATGGTGCTGTGGCGGCGGTCGCTCATGGCGATACCTCGCGCCTGGCGCGATCGGCGATGATGTATGTCGACCAGTATAGATAGGGCGCGCGCGAGCCGCTCGGCAGGCCGCCCCCTGCGGGCCAGGCGACCCGACTCGCCATCGCGCCGGGCATGCGATCAATCCCGTGCCGCATCGTCCAGCACTCGCGCGATCAGGGCGTCGCGCGATGTTTCGAGCTGGGCCAGCAGCTCCGGCGTGACCCAGCTTTCCGGCCTTGTCGCTTGCGGGGCGAAGTCGACGCACTGCGTTGCCACGCCCCAGGCCAGCGTCAGGTCGGGGTCCGGGTCGGGACCGTGGATGGTCGCGTGGCCTTCCACCAGCCCCGCCGCGAACGAGTCCAGCGCCGTCGCGATATCCGGCGTCACGCCTGGCAGCATCCGGACCAGCCGCAGGATCGCCCGGCTGCGGCCGAGGTCGATATGGGGAGGCCCGGGCAGCGTGTTGGTCCAGTCAATGACGCCGGTGACCTCGTCATCCGTCATCATCACGTTCTCGGGGTGAAAATCGAGATGCAGCAGGCGGTCGGCGTTCGGCATCGCCGCGAGCCGATCGTGCAGCGGCGCGAGGGCCGGTCCCGCCCGGTCGAGCCACCGGTCCGCCGGTGCCAGCCCCTCCGGCGCCGGCATGCGATTGATATGGCCCAGCAGCGTGCCCAGGGTCCTGCCCGTGGTGGCCGCTCGTTCCGGGTGAGCGTGGAGCGCCGCCGCCACCGTCGCGCCGGGAACGAACGTGGTCAGCATCGCGGGCCGTCCGGCGATCGCATCGGTTCGGATCACATCGGGCACCGGCAGGCCGGCGCGCATCACGGCGCGCATCGCCAGCGTCTCCCGGTCGCGCCAGATCGCGTCTCCTGGCGGGAAGATGCGCAGCACATAATCGGGCCCACCGGCGCCCGAGATGCGCCAAAGCGTCGTGGCCCCCAGACCCGGCGTCATCGACGCGATCTCGACATCGGCGGGGAAGCCCGATCGCGCCAGCCACGCCTCGATATCGTGCAGCATCGGCTCTCCTCTCACCTCTCGCCGCAAGTGTACGTGACGGGATGTCGAACCACCGACATGGGTGGTTAAGTCAATTTGCTACGAGCATCACCAAACGGTTCACTCGGCTCCCCGCGCTGGCGGAATCCGTGGCGGCGTGAGCATTTCGTTCGTTTCTGGTGAACACGCCCGCATGTCTGGTA